>QJVU01000272.1 GCA_003235605.1 Planctomycetota bacterium
TCCGGATGTAGCCGGCGTCCGCGATCTCCCGCCAGTCATGCCACTCGTCGTGCAGGTCGAAGTCGACGATCAGCGAGCAACAGGATGCCACCACCCTTTCCTGGTATTCGATGCAGAGCTGGCCCTCGGCGAAGACGTCGATCTGGCTCTGGATCTGATCCTTCTGCCACGGCCGCATCCCAGGAAAGCAGAGAGTGGCAATCTCAACGATCTGGTCGTAGTCCTCGATGGTGATCTGCCGCAGCCTGATCTTCTGCTCGAAGTCCTCGAGGCGCAGCTCACCTTCCTCCAGGTCGTCGTCGTCCGGGTCGTGATGTGCGTCTGCTGTTTCGTTCTCGAACATCGTCTGCAGGCCTCCTCCTCCGACCTTGCTGCGAGACCCCTGCGGTCATTCGGCATCGCCGCCATCCGTGGCAGCTCTGGCGTCCTTGCGAAGTCGCACCAGCCCGAGCAGTGGCAGCACGACGATACCGGCTACCGCGGCCACAAGGAAGGCGACCGGCGTTCCTTCCCGAGTCGCGAGCCACCCACCCAGGCGGCCCGACCAGGACTCGCAGGCATTGGTAGCTCCCATGAAAGCACTGAACTGTGTGGCGCCCAGACGCGGGTCCGTGGCATCCATGAACAGCGCATAGCTCGCCGCGGTGAACACGCCGGCGCCGCAGTAGACGGCAGTGAGAAGCGACTCGATCGCGACCTGGGCATCTGGTGTGGGCGCCAAGACATCCCTCATCACGGTGGCAAGAGCCACCCCCAGGGCCGACAGGACCAGAGAGGCGACGGCGACGGTGAGCTGCCTTCCCAACCGGTCCGAGATCCAGCCACCGAGCAACGCGCCCCCAGCCAGGCCCACCACCGTGTTGACGCCGAAGAACGAGGCAACCGCCTGGTCATCGAAGCCGCTGTCCACCAGGACCGGGCCGGCAAGGGACCCGATGGTCTCGAAGGCCACGCCCGAGGTGGCAGCAAACGCCAGCACTGCCCAGGTCGAAGGCAACTCGAGGACTCGGCGCAGCCTCGTGCCGAACTCGCGCCACCGCTCCGACCCATTGTCCTGGGCCGGTTCCGGCGGCGCGCGGTAGACCAGGTGCAGCGGCATCAGCGCCAGGATCGTCAACATCAGGAACACAACAATCCCCTCGTCACCCCAGTGTTCCCGCATTCCCACGACCCAACCACCGAACATGCCTCGCGCCAGCAGCATTCCGAACTGCATCCAGCCGTTGAGGGAGCCATGCTCGGCCGGCGGCGTTCGAACCGCGAGGGCGTCGATGGCGACGTCCTGGGTGGCCGCCGCGCAGGCATGGCACACCAGCAGCACCAGCAGGAGATCCAGGTCCTTGCCCAGATCGATCCAAAGCAGCGGGGCAAGGGTGGCGAGCATTCCGATCTGGCCGACGGCAATCCATCCGCGGAATCCGAAGCGCGGCCCACGAAGGACATCCACCAGTGGCGCCCACAGGAACTTGAGCGCCCAGGGCAGGACCAGGAGGCTGGTGAGCGCGCCGATCGCTTCCTTGCTGACGCCACCCCTCCGCAGCAGGACCGGCAGCGCCCACCAGACGAAGCCGATGGGCGCACCCTCGCAGAAGTAGAGCAGGCCGAACAGGACGCGGCGACCGTTGCGGGTGGCGTAGAGGTTCAACCCGTCCGCGGGCTTCGCTACCATGGCCGCCATGCTGATCGACTGTCACGTCCACCTCAACAACTACACGGAGAATCCCGGCCGTCCCACGAAGGAGAACGTCAGGGAGCTCTTCGCGGCGATGGATCGCAACAAGATCGACCACGCGGTGGTGCTGACCTCCTACCGGGTGGACGTGGACCGCCCCAGCGTGGAAGACCTGCTGATGCTGCTGGCAGACGATGCCCGGACCACGGTCGTGGAAGGCCTGCGCTGGCGGAGCGAGTCGAGAACAGACCTGTTCCACATGGAGGAGCGGATCCGGGATGGCATCGTGAAGGGCATCAAGCTCTACCCGGGTTATGACCACTACGCGATCAACGATCCCTCGCTCGAGACCGTGTTCCGGATCGCAGCCAAGCACAACGTGCCGGTGATGATCCACTGTGGAGACACGTATGCGCGCGACGCCAAGGTGCGCCAGGCCCATCCACTTCTCGTGGACGACGTCGCCGTGGACAACCCGGATGTGGATTTCGTGATCTGCCATCTCGGCAACCCGTGGTTCCAGGACACCGCCGAAGTGCTCTACAAGAACGACAACGTCTACGCGGACATCTCAGGACTCACCCTCGGAGACTTCACCTACGAGTTCGAACGCTACATCGTCAGGCGGGTCGAGGACATGATTGCCTACATGGGCGAGCCGGGGAAACAGCTGATGTTCGGCAGCGACTGGCCGTTGGTGGGCATGAACACCTACGTGAAGTTCTTCCACGGCCTGGAGCTGCCCAACGAGGCCAAGGAGAACATGGCCTGGAGGACCGCGGCGCGTCTGTTCCGGATCGACACCGCCCGTCTGACCGACCGTGGATCGGCGACAGGTGAGGACTGAGTCAGCCTTCCAGCTTCTTTCTGAGCGCAGCGTGGTATTTCCGCATCGTGCCCTCGTAGCCGAAGATGAACCGCGCCATGAACCGGAACACCAGGCTGTCGATGAAGCCGTCCTCGGTGATCGCGAGCTCCGTGCCGCCCTCGACCTTGCGAAGCTCATAGGTCCAGGTACCGCCGAAACCCTGGTCTTCGTCGGCAATGCGCAACACCAGCCTCTGGGACGGAACCTCCTCGTCCACCAGATAGGTCATGGGTCCGAAGCTGCCGTGTTCCCTGATCCGCCGCAGGCCGCGCAACGGCTCGAGGACCTCGACCCGTCTCAGGTCCTGGCGCCATTCCGGCATGCGCTCGAAACCCGTGATCGCGGCCCAGACCGTGTCGGGCGCAGCCCTGTAGGTCTCGCGGACCGTGGCAACGTGCGTGCGGTCGATCATTGCGCCGATGACCAGGATCAGCAGCAACAGGCCGCCCAGCACGCCGAGCGTGATCCAGAGCCAGGCCATCTTCCGTCTCACGTCCTGGCCTCGTGCTCCAGGCGCGCTCGCCTACAGGCCTCCGCCAGGATCCTCAAGCCTCCCAGGGCTTGCTCGGTCTCGGCTTCGTCCAGGCGGCCGAGCACATCTCGCAGCCGGTCCGTGTCCAGCACCGACGTGGCCTGCATGGCGGCCTCGCCCTTGGCCGTCAGCCGCAACTCCACCTGCCGGCGATCTTGTTCGTTGACGCTACGGCCGAGGTAGCCGGTCTCCTGCATGCGCTTCACCCACTCCGACAGCGTCGGCACACCGATGCCCAGATGGTGGGCGAGGTCGCGAGGACGCGTGCCCCGGCGCCGGTGCAGGTGCGCCAGGTACGCGGAATCCTGGCTGCTGAGATGATGCTGCGAGCTGCGGCGGCGGGTGTGGCGGTGATGGCACGCCAGGTAGATCTGGGGGTAGTAGTACTGGATCTGGAGCGCGGGCTCGGCATCCGGCAGAGGCGGCGTGAAGTTGGGCATGGCCGCCTTTTTAGGTTGCGAGGATTCGTTCGTCAAAACGAACGGTTTGGCTGAGCGGCGACGCTGCAGGGCTCAGGCGCCGGCTTTCGCCACCTCGAACCCCGTCCACAGGTTCTCCGGCATGTCCAGCGCGATCTTCAGGGCCCCATTGGAGCCCGCGTACTGCGGCTCCTCCACGGTCCGCACGGTTCCGCCTCCAAACTCGTCGAGCGCCTGCTCGATGGCCCGCCCCAGGCCGGCGATCTGGCTCCCGCCACCACCCAGCAGCACGTTGTTGCGCATCTGCGCCTGGAACTCCGGATCATAGGTGGCGATCAGGTCCTGCAGGGCCATCACCGTGGGCGCCACGATGCTCTCACACGCCTCCCGCACCAGGTCGGTGATGTCGAACTCCTTGGGTCGACCCTGCACGGTGAAGCTCACCCTCACCGGGTCCATGTTCCGCGTCACCGAGGCATTCCGCTCCTTGATCTCGCGGAGCATGTTGATCGAGAACTGTGCCTCCGGGTGCTTCCTCTTGATCAACTGTCCCAGCAGCTTGTCGATGTGATCACCAGCGACCTTGTGGGTGCGCTGGTCTTCCGGCTTCGGCATGGTCCCATGCACGCGACACAGGTCGGTGGTCCCCGCGCCGATGTCGATCACGAGCGTATCCTTCAGGAAGTCCAGACCATAGGCCACCGCGAACGGCTCGGAGCACACGATGACGCTGTCCACGTAGCCCCGCGCAGCCTCGATGATCGCGGCCTTGGAGTCCACGGTGGCATCCGCCGGGGCGCCGATCACCGCATAGATGGTGTTGCCGCCGGGGATGTCCGCCTTCGACATCACGTGCTCGACCAGATCCCGCACAGCCTTCTTCGCAAGCTTCCCCTCTTCGCCGGCAGTCTTGATCACGCCGTGGTCGAGGGGACGAACCAGGTTCACGGACATGCGGTTCTGCACCGCCTCCTGCCCATACACGACTTCTCGGCCTCCCAAGGCCTTCCTGGCTACATGGTCCTCGGCGTAGCCCACGAAGGACCAAACCGTCTCCCGAACGCCGGTCGAGCTGGTGATGGAAGTGCGGCTGGTGCCCATGTCGATACCGACGTACGTCTTCTCTGCCATGCTTGGTTTCCTCTGTTCCGTGGTTCTGCTGGTTGGTGGCTCCGTGAATCACTCAATCAATGGTTCTCCCGGGACTGGCCCCGGGACTGGCCCCGGGACTGCCCCCGGGACTCGCCCCCGGAACTGGCCCTGGACCCGTTTCCGGACCTGCTCCCGGACCTGCTCCCTGATCTGCTCGCGCAGCCAGTGGTTGTCCCGCGCCAACTCCTCCAGCAGGCTCTGCTTCAAGGCCCGGCTCGGGTCGTCCTCGTCGAGGCCGGGCGTCATGACGTTGCCGCGGCCCGAACCAGAGCTCATCTCCAGGGCGGCGGCCCGCTGCCGTGCGCGGTCCCGTTCCTTCCGGGCCTGCGCGAGGCTGTGCGCCAACCGTCCCACCTTGCGCTCCAGGATCAGGATCGCCTCGCTCTGGGCGGTCTGAGCGCTGGCGCGGATCTTCTCGCGCTCCTCGTCGAGGAGACGGGCCATCACCTCGCGCATCTGCTGCTCGGTCTCCGGGCCGACCTCCCCGTCCCGCACGGCGCGGTCCACGAGGCGGCCCAGCCGCCTCTCGAGCTTCAGAATGCTCTCGTCGGAGACGGTGAACTGCCGGGTCTCGACGACCGCGCCGCGCTCCGCGTCGAGCTGACTCAGCCCGGCGAGGGCCTCATCCACGATCTCCTCGATCAGGCCGTTCACGGCGGACATCTGCAGCACCCGAAGGGTGCGCTTCCGCATCGCGAGCTCTTCGGCGGCGACAGCCTCGGATCGGCTGATGAGCGTGGCCTTGACGTCGACCCTGCCGTCCTGGGAGAGCACGCGGGGTGGGTGCGACTGGGAGGCCTCGCCGGCCACGCAGCCACCCAGGGCCGCTTCCAGCCGGTCGGCATCCTCTGCCGAACGGTGGCGCCAGCGCACTCCGACCCGTTGGTTCACCGAGCTGACCACGGCGGCTTCCAGCTCAACCGTGGTGCCGGCCTTCGCTGTCAACACCAACCTTGCCCGGTAGCGAGAATCCTTGGGGAAACTGAGGTCGGGGGCTGCCTTCAGCAGGCCACCGACCTTGCTGATCTTGAGCACGTCCAAGGCGAACCGACCCCGCTCCGGGATCTCGAGCACACAGCTGCATCGGACCTGGCTGGCGTCGAAGACCCGAACCACCATGAAACCTCCCGGGTTGGAAACTCCCTGTTCGTAGTTCACGGCCCTGCCGCCCGCGCAGGGTGCACGCACCGGCAGCCGATGGTAGGGGAGAATCCGGTCCTCGGCAACGAGAGTTGCGGCAGGTAGCACCGCCGCCTGACGATCAGGACGGCCAGAACAGGAGCAGGGCGCCGCCGCCGACGAGGGCCAGCAGCATCGGGATGCCGGCCCGCCAAAGCAGCCGGCCTCCTCCCAACACCGCCACGACACCTACCTTGAAGGTCAGGTTTGCCAGGGTCCCCAAGAGGATCAGGCGCCAGCCGGCGTCGGCCTCGATCTTCGCCACCTTGACCATCTGGGCGGTGGAAAGCGTGATGGCGTCCACGTCGGTCAGGCCGGACAGTGCCGCCACGACGTAGAGCCCGTGCTGGCCGAAGTGTTCCTTGGCTGCCGCGACACCGAACAAGACCGCGGCGTAGAGCACGCCGAACACGATCGCCGCGGTCAGGTCAGCGGAGGACGAGGGCTCCTCGGCCGGTTGCAGCCTGGCGCGGGTGAACAAGAACATCCCTGTCGCGAGCAGGACCATGTAGCCTGTCATGACCAGGATCGGCGGAGCCAGGGTGGCAAGGACCTGTGGCGCAACGACGGCAATCTCGAACAGGACGCGAGCGAACACGGTCGCGGAAGCTGTCACGATCACGAAGGCGGTGAGCCCGCCGGTCTCCGGCATACGCCGGGACAGCCGCGAATAGCTGACGGTGGTGGCGGTGCTGGAGATCAGCCCGCCAAGGACCCCGGCCAGGATCGTGCCGGCGCGGGTGCCGATCAGCTTGTAGACGATGTACGCGCTCAGGCTGATGCCCACGATCAGCACCACCACCAGCCAGATCTCGAACGGGTTCAACACGCCGTACGGGCCGTAGGACTGGTTGGGAAGCGCCGGGAGAATGACCAGAGCGATCAGAACGAACCGTGTGATCGCGCGCAGGTCGGCCTCGCCGATCTTGCCCACGAACTCGTGCAGGGGGCGCTTCCATTGCAAGAGCACGGCCACTGCGCCACCCACCGCCAGCGCCGGCACGACCAGCCCAGCCACCAACGCGGCGCCCACCAGGAACATCACCAGTGCCGCCACCTCGGTGGTGATGCCCGGGTGAGCCGCTTCTGCCTTGATCATTGCGGCGTTGCTGATGACAAAAAACGCCGACACGCCGAGCACGCCGGCCGCCACGGCCCATCCGCCGTAGCGTTCCGCCAACAGGGCGGAGAGCGCGCCCAGCACCGTGATCAGCGGAAAGGTGCGGATGCCGGCAGCCGGCTTGTCGGCCCACTCCCGCTGCATGCCCACCAGCATGCCGAGGCCAAAGGCTATGGCCAGGCAATGCAACGGGGAGAGCTCGACCTGGGCGAACATGGAATCAGGCTGGAAGCCCCCATCGGGGCCACCCTGTCCCGACCACCGCAAGTTTCCAGGAAGCAGAGGGTGCTTCCTAGTGCCCTGTAGCGAAACTCATCTTGTGGCGCTCCCGGCGCTTGACTGAGGCTGCGTGTCGGTTGCGGTTGCGCCAGGCGACGTAGGCGAGGATAGCACGCCGACTCTCCGCATGGTCACGATAGTCCGAGTTTGCGAGAGCGAAGTACCTGACGCCTGAGAAGATCGCCTCGATCCGATTGAGCCAGGATGCGTACGTGGGAGTGAAGACAAGCGCGACGTTGTTGGCCAAGGCCCAGTCGCGTACCTCCTCGCGCTTGTGCGGTGAGAAGTTGTCCAGGATCAAGTGGATGCGGATCTTCCTGGGGTACTCGCGGCGGATGTGCTCAAGAAAGAGCAGGACTTCACGCCAGCGCTTGCGCTTGTAGCACCGCATCTTCAGACGGTCGTTCTTGAGGTCGTAGGCAGCGAGGTAGTGGCGGACTCCATGTGTTCGGACATAGTTGGCACGAATGCGTGCTGGATTGCCGACGGATCGCCAAGCCCGTCCATGGTGAGGTCGGATCTCGATCGGTCCGAACTCGTCGAAGCAGATCACTCGCGAGTTCGGCGCCGCTTTCTTGTAGAGCGCGCAGATGCGTTTTTTTTAGCGTTGAACTCGGGATCGTTGCTCTCCTTCCAGGTCTTCGTCCTCTGGAAAGAGAAACCCTCCTGGCGCAGGATGCGACCAAGCGTCGTGGCGTGGATCTCCTTCACAACACCACACCTGACCAGGTGGTTGGCGAGCTTCCGGAGCGACCAGACGGTGAAGGGAAGTCCCAGATCCTGAGGCCTCGTCCCCGCCAGTTCCAGCATCACGCTGATCTCCTCCGGTGCGTACTTCGAAGGACGTCCCGTCGACTTGCGAGGTCGCAGAGCATCGAGCCCGCCGCGGTTGAAGATCCGGATCAGCTCGCGAACGTACTCCTCGTGCAGGTGCAACCGCTTCGCGATCTCCTGTGCACGCATCCCCTGACCCGAAAACGCAACGACCTGGGCTCGCCGCAAGTACGCTGCGGACTTCGCCGTCTTCAGAACTTGCGTCAGCCGACGACCTTCAGCTGGCCCGAGATCTCGCACATACAGGCACACGTGTCCCTCCCATGGTTGTCACGTATGCCCGTAGTGGAAGCAAAGTCGGGAAAAAGTACAAGGCCCCTTCTGCTACGGGGCACTAGTCATGAGCTGCCTCCGTCTGGCGAACGGATCGGCCGCTCAGCCGCGCGCGGCTTGGCGCGCGTCGGCTGCTGCGGCTGGTTATGCGCCGCTCGACA
>QJVU01000733.1 GCA_003235605.1 Planctomycetota bacterium
ACCTGCGGCACGTCCCGCGCGCAGGTCGTTGGGGGAATCCCCCACCATCACCGCATCTCTCCCATTGTGACCCAGCAGGCGGAGGGCCTCGCGGATTGGCTCCGGATGCGGCTTGCGCTCGGCAGTCGTGTCGCCGCAGACCACGGCCCCGAACCACCGGTCGAGGTCGAGATGCTCCAGGATCCGGTGGGCGAACCGGGTCGGCTTGTTGGTCACCACTGCCATCGGATGGCCGGCCTGCGCCCAGGCCGCGAGGCACTCTGCCACCCCCGGGAACGGCTCCACGAACACGATGCACTGGTCGAAGTGGTGCTCCCGGTAGAGATGGAGTGCCCGGTCGGGTTCCGGAAACCGGTCCCCCAATGCCCGCTCCAAGAGCGTGATCAGGCCATCGCCCACCATTCCCTTCACGGCCGCCGAGCCCAGGGGGGGCAGCTGGAACCTCCCACGGACGTGGTCCACGCTGGCGGCAATGTGCGGCAGGGAGTCCACCAGGGTGCCGTCCAGGTCGAAAAGCATGGGCCATCTGCTCATGGGGGCTATCCTATGGCTGTCTTGTTCCTGTTCGAGAAGACTCCTCTTGCATGGGGCCTGCCGCTCCTGTTCCTGCTCGCCACGGGTGGGTGCGTCCAGACCTTTGCCTATCGGGAGCTGGACCTGCCCGACAAGAGCTTCGGCGAGATCTGGCTCGGCCTGCAACAGGTGACGCGCAAGATGGGCTATGCCGCCGACCGCAACGTCACCGACCGCGGCAAGAGGGTGTTCCAATCCACCTGGGAGACCCGGTTGGTCTTTCACAACGCTTCACGGCACCGCCTGCGCGTCGAGGTGGAACGCGTCGGGCCTGACATGCCGGGGTGGCGCGTGCGCTGCCATGCGGAGAAACAGAGGGTCGGTACCATCGGGCGTAGCCTGAGTCCGCGGGAAGAGGACTGGGAACCCGCCGGCCAGGAGATCACCAGGGAGGAAGAGTTCATGGGCCAGCTCCGCGGCCAGCTCGGCCTCGCGATCGTCGCGCCCACCAGCCGTCCCAGCGAGGAACCGACCAGAATCCGTTAGCGCGGCGAGATCCCGTCACCACGGCCGTGGCAACGCTCGGGGTATCCTTGAAGGCCGAGGATCTCATAGACTCCCCTCCCCCGTGACCACGACGATCCATCACTACAGCGCGGCGGCTGCCAAGCGCGGCATTCTCCATCACGTCCTGCCGGTGCTGGGGTATCCGGGGGTCATGGCCAAGAACGGCGGCCTGATCTGGAACTTCTTCCGCCGCGAGCTCCTGGGCCGGTTCCGGGGCAGTCTCCTGGGGATCTTCTGGGTCCTGGTCCAGCCGATCTTCCTGTTCGCGATCTTCTTCCTGGTGTTCGGCTTCATCTTCCACCACCCCCGGGCTCCGGGAAGCGGGCCGGACGTCTGGTTCGCCCTCTACCTGTTCTCCGGCATCATCGCCTTCTCCTCCTTCAGCGAGGCCACGATCCGCTCCTGCGGCGTGGTGGTGGAGAACGGCAACCTGGTGAAGAAGGTGGCGTTCCCCAGCGAGCTGCTGCCGGTCTCCCAGGTGATGGTGTCGATGATGGTCTACTTCGTCGGCGCTGTCGTGCTGCTGGCCATCGGTCTCCCCACGGGCAGGATGAGCTTGGGTGTCGAGTTCCTTGCCTGGCCGGCAGTGGTCCTGGTGCAGTCGGTGATGGCCCTGGGCCTGGGTTTGCTCCTGGCCTGCCTGCATGTGTTCCTGAGGGACACGCTGCACCTCTACACCATCTTCGCCCAGGCCTGGTTCTTCCTGTCACCGGTGTTCTGGGCTCCGCTCCAGCTCCAGGAGAAGCTGGCCGACTACTGGTGGCTGTTCACCCTCAACCCCATGTACCCCCTGATCCTTGCCCACCGCCAGGTCCTGGGGATCCCACTGGCCCCCCCGGAGGAGGCCTCGGGTGTCCCCGGAGGTGTCTGGGACCACATCGGCGTGGCCGCCATCTGGGCGGGCGTGTTCCTGATCGTCGGCTACAGCTTCTTCGCCAGCCGCAAGCAGAGGTTCGCGGACCTGGTATGAGCGACAACGGCACACAGCCGGCGATCCGTGTCCGGGACCTGTCGAAGACCTACAAGATCTACGGCAGCCCCTACGGCAGGCTCGTGGAGCAGCTGCCCTGGAACAAGCGGGTGCACCACAAGCCGGTTCACGCTCTCCAGAGCGTGACCTTCGACGTGGCCCAGGGTCAATGCGTGGGGTTGGTGGGCGCCAACGGCGCCGGCAAGTCCACGCTGCTGAAGATCCTCACCGGCACCTCGTTTCCCAGCGCCGGCGAGTACACGATCCGCGGCCGCATCGCCAGCCTGCTGGAGCTGGGCGCCGGCTTCCACCCCGAGTTCACCGGCCGCGAGAACATCTACATGAACGCCGCGATGATGGGCATGTCGCGACGGGAGGCCCAACACCGCGTCGACCAGATCGTGGCGTTCAGCGAGCTCGGAGACTTCATCGACGCGCCCCTGCGCACCTACTCCTCGGGCATGGTCTGCCGCCTGGGATTCAGCGTGGCGGTGGCCACCGACCCCGATGTCCTGATCCTGGACGAGATCCTTTCCGTGGGCGACATGCACTTCCAGCGCAAGTGCGTCGACAAGATCTTCGACTACAAGCGCCGGGGCAAGACCCTGTTCTTCTGCTCCCATTCCCTCTACGACGTGCGCCAGGTCTGCAGCGAGGCCATCTGGATCCATCAGGGAAAGGTGCGGATGTACGACGATTCCGTCACCGTGACCAACGACTACGCGACCTTCCAGAGCCGGCTGGGAAGCTACAGCGACCAGATCGGCGAGGTGGAGTTCGACGAAGACCTGCCGCGGATCCTGTCGGCGCAGCTGATCGATCCTGTCAGCGGCCAGGAGAAGAACGTGTTCACGTCCGGAGAACCCCTGGGCCTGCGCATGCACATCAAGAACGGGCTCGAGCCGGAGCCGTTGACCATAGCCATGGGTGTCACCCGCCCCGACCGCGCGATCCTGTTCTCTGCCAGCACCGAGATGGACGGCGTGCACTTCGATGCCGAGGAGGGCATCGTCACCTTCGTGGTGCCGCGCCTGAACCTCCTGGCGGGCCAGTTCACTGTCATGACCGGGGTCATGGACCGGCACGGCGTACACCGCTACCACCAGCGTCCCACGGACAAGGAGCTGACCGTCCAGTGCGGCACACGGGAGGTGGGCTTGTTCCGCGAGGAACACGAGTGGTCGGTGGAGCCGCTGGTTCCGGGCAGCAGGCCGGAGACGAGCGCGTGAGCCGGCTGTCGGCCCTGTTCGTCAACTACAACTCCTGGCGCCTGTGCCTGGATGCCCTGCTCTCCCTCAGGAACAATCCGCCCACCCTCCCCGATGGTGCCCCGATGGACTACGAGGTCATCGTGGTGGACAACTGCTCGGTGGCCGATGCCGAGGCGGAGGCGGACCTGGAACGGCTCCTTGGCCAGATGCACGGCCGCCTGGTCCGCAACCGGGAGAACAGCGGCTACGCCCGCGGCATGAACCTGGCCCTGACCCACGCCACCGGCGACTGGATCCTGGTCAGCAACCCCGATGTCCTGTTCCAGCCGGATTGCCTCTCGCTGCTGCTCCGGCACCTGGAGACCCACCCCGACACCGGTGCGGCGGCCCCCCGGGGCTACTGGGACACCAGCCTCGAAGGCCACCTGCCTCCCAACATCCTGCCGACGCTCGGCGACCTCTGGGCTCTCACCCTGGCAGGTGTCAGCCCCAGGGCCACCCGCCGCTATTCCGAGCGCCGCACGAGGAAAGCCCTGCCGATCTGGGAGGCTGACGAAGACATCGAGCTCGAGATGCTCTCCGGCTGCTGCTTCCTCCTCTCTCGCACGACCATCGACACGGTCGGCTTCTTCGACCCGGCCTTCCCTCTCTACTTCGAGGACACCGACCTCTCGAAGCGGCTCCACCGCCACGGGCTGAAGATCGTCCAGGTGGGGGGCGCCAGGCTGGTGCACTTCTACAATCGCTCCGGCCAGACCGACATGGAGGAGACCATGTCCCGCTACTGGATCAGCCGCCGGCGCTTCTACCGCAAGTGGTACGGACTCCTCGGAGGTCTCTTCTACGACGCCTGCCGCTGGTTCCTTCGCACCCGCTGGGCAAGGCGGCGCGCCACCCTGCCCAAGCATGCGGCCATCCACCACCTGGGCAGGGGCCGCGGCAAGCCCGTGATCTGCCTGGACCGTCCCCGGGAGCGCTTCCTGGTGGAGCTGGCCCTGGACCCCAACTTCTTCCTGGCGGCCGCCATGTTCGGGAGCGGCGACACCTGGATCCCCCGCGACGAGCTGTTCCGCAACTTCGGAGAGACCAGCTACTTCTTCCGGGTCGTGGACCTCACCGCTGGCAAGCGCGAGCAGATCGGAATCTACCGCTACGACCGGACCGCCTCCGGCAAGAACATCGACGTGGATCCGCAGCAACGGCAGCAACAGCCACAGCCCAGGGTGCAACATGGCTGACATGGCCAGGCCGATGCTGTCGGTGGTGGTGCCCTCCTGGAACACCCGGAACCTGACCCTGGCCTGTCTGAAGTCCCTCCTGGGCGCACCCCAGGTCCATGCCACCGAGGTGGTGGTCGTGGACAACGGCAGCTCGGATGGCTCCGCCGACGCCATCGCGGCGGAGTTCCCCCAGGTGAAGCTGCTGCGCAACGACTACAACCGGGGCTACGCGACCGCCAACAACCAGGGAGCCCGGCTGGCGACGGGACGCTTCCTCTGCCTGTTGAACTCGGACACCGAGGTCTTCCCCCGTGCCCTGGATGCGTTGGTGGACTTCCTCCTGGAGCATGGCGACTACGGCGCCGTGGCTCCGAAGCTGGTCAACCCCGACGGCAGTGTGCAGCGTGCGTGCATGCGCTTCCCGGGGCTGCTCACCGCCCTCTGCTACGACACCTTCCTGGGCAGCTTCTGGCCCGGTTCCCTGGTCCAGGACCGTTACACGATGGCCGACTTCGACCACCTCCGGAGCCGGGACGTGGACCAGCCTCCAGGTGCGGTGTTCGTGATGAGCCGTCAGGAGTTCCTCGACCTGGGAGGCCTCGACGAGGACCTGTTCCTGTTCTTCAACGACGTGGACCTCTGCTTGCGCCTCTGGAACCGGGGTCGGAGGATCCGCTACCTGGCCGAGGTCTCGGTTATGCACCACGGCGGCGCCTCCACCCGGGGCTTCGACCAGTTCGTCGTGACCTGGCACAAGAACCGCCTCGCCTACTACCGCAAGCACTACGGCCCTCTGGTGGTGCCCTACATGCGCATGATCATCCGGCTCAGGGCCCTGCAGGAGTGGTTCGCCCTCGGCTCCCGCCACAAGGACAAGCAGCATCGCAGGGATGCCCGCCAACACCTCGGCACCATCACCCGGGAGATCCTGACCAGGGCATGACCCCATGAGGATCGCGCTCCTGGGCAACAACTACCCGCCGGAGTTCCGGGGCGGCACCGAACGGGTCATGGAGGCCCTGGCCAGGGAGCTGGTCACCCTCGGCGAAGACGTGATCGTGATCTGCGGCAGCGAGCGGGGCATCCACGACCGGGAGGTCATCGAGTCACCGGCCCGCGGCATCCCGGTGTTCCGCCTTCCCAGGGCGCACGACCCGAGCGAGACCTATGGCGTCCACGCGCCGCGCCCCCGCATCCGGGCCCATGTCCAGCGCCTCCTGGGGGAGAACGACATCGAGGTGCTGCACCTGCACCACTGGTCCCACCTGAGTGACGACCTGCTGCGGATGGCCCGTGCCGAGGGCATCCCCGGTGTCTGCACCCTTCACGACATGTGGACCAGCTGCGTGCGTTTCTTCCGCCAGCCCCCAAGAGACAGTGGGATCACCTGCCCGACCGCGACGGACCGGGAGTCCTGTGTTCCGTGCCTGGCCCTGGACTACGGCGGCAGCGCCGACGACATCCGCGACCAGCTCGCCCGCCGCGATGGCAACATCCGCGGGGAGCTCGGTGCTGCCGCTGCCGTCACGGCTCCCAGCGAGAGCTGCGCCAACGCCATCCGGCAGCGCGTGGCCTTCGACCTGGACGTCCAGGTCATTCCCCACGGTCTCCTGGAAACGGTGACCCGGACCGTCCCCCGGGAACGTCGCGGCCAGCTGCCGTTCTGCGTGGGCACGTTCGGAAACCTCGGCCCGGAGAAGGGTGTCACCGATCTCCTGCACGCGATGGCAGGCCTCGACGGTGCCGAGCTGTGCATCTTCGGCCACTGTCCCAACCCCGACTATCCGGTGCAGCTTGCCGCCGAGGCAGCCGCCCTCGGCGTCACGCTCCACATCCACGGTGCCTATGACCACCACGACGGCATCCACCCTGCCGAGCAGATGGACCTTGCCGTGTTCTTCTCCCACTGCGAAGAGACCTACGGCCTGGTGGTGGAGGAGGCACTGGCCCACGGCCGCCCGGTCATCGTCTCCGACCGCGGCGCGCTGCCGGAGCGCACCCGCTGCGGCGGCGGCGTGGTCGTTTCCCACAGGGACACCGCCGCTCTCCGCCACCACATCCGCCGCCTGATCGAAGACCCGCGGGCTTTCGGCGAGCTCTCGGAGCAGATCCCCGGGACTTTCGCCACCATGAAAGACACGGCGGCGCGCTACCGTGACCTCTACGCCGACGCCCTTGCCCGCAAATGAACCACCTGTTCCCGCCGCTGTTGCCCAAGGACGAGCTGAGGGGACCCGTCCTGGTGGTGGCCGCCCATCCCGATGACGAGGTCATCGCCTGCGGCGCCATGCTGTGTTGGCACCGGGACCAGGGTCACGAGGTCACGGTCCTGCACATGACCGACGGCGATCAGGGCGACCCGGACCACAGGTACGAGGACATCAAGTCGATCCGCCGGGCCGAAGGCCGTGAGGCCCTTGCCCGCCTCGGCGTCACCGACGTGCGCCCCATGGGCCTGCCCGATGGCGGACTGCCCGAGAACCTGGAGGAGGTGGTGGCCCATGTGCAGGCGACCGCATCCAAGTTGCAGCCCAGGACGCTCTACAGCTTCTTCTTCACCGAGGCCCACCGGGACCATCGGGCGGTCAGCCACGCGATCGTTCGCGCCGCCGGCGCGTTGCCCCAGGACTGTCGGGTGCTTCTCTTCGGCGTGAACCAGGTGGTCATGGGCGGCGTGATGTTCGACGTCACCGACTACATGGACAGGAAGCAGCATGCCCTTGCCGCCTTCGAGAGCCAGCTTGCCTACAACGACTTCAAGGAGAAGATCCTGCACCGGGACCACGCCGCCACGGTGAACGTCGAGGATGCCTCGGTCCAGCACGCCGAGCTGTTCGCGGACCTGCGTCCCCGCGATCTCCGGCGTTGCCTGGAGAAGGTGGAACCGGCCTATCGTTTCCTGCTGAAGGACGAATGAGCGAGAAGCCAAGCGGGAAGCCGAGCGAGGGGTCGAGCGAGAAGCCGCGCGAGAAGCCGAGCCCGAAGCCCGTGGTCTCCCTGGTGATCTCGGTCTGGAACCGGAAGGAAGACCTCAGGGAGAACCTCCAGGCGATCTTCCGACAGACGCGCCCCGCCGATCAGGTCGTGGTGGTGGACAACCACAGCCACGATGGCACGCCGGAGATGGTGCGGGAGGAGTTCCCCGCCGTGCAGCTCATCTCCATGCCGCACTCGGAGTTCGGCGCCTGCACCACGTTCAACATCGGCTTTGCCCAGGCCCGGGGCGAGTTCATCGGCATCCTGGACGACGATGTCGTCCTGCCCGAGACCTTCGTGGAGAAGATGCTCCGCGAGTTCGAGGGGGAGCCCGACACCACCGTGCTCCTCTCCCCCAAGGTGATCGAGCCGGAGATGCCGGACTGGTACAAGGACTCCGAGCTGGTCAACAAGCCCCGCTACATGTCGACTTTCCGCGGCTGCGGCAGCATGGCGCGCGCCCACGCCCTGCGGGAGGCGGGCTACTACGACGAGCGGTTCTTCATCTTCGGCAACGAGCGGGACCTGACAGCGCGGCTGTTGAACCTGGGCTACCGGGTGAAGATGGTCCCGAGCATCGAGGTGTTCCACAAGGCGCCCTTCGGCATGCGCCACGGCGCCCGGAGCCTCTACTACCACGTGCGCAACTTCTGGCTGTTCGCGTTCAAGTACGTGCCCTGGAGCCGGGTGGTGAGCTATCCGTTCCTGTTCCTGAAGAAGGGGCTCGGCAGCAAGCAAGAAGGTTCCGGCGGCAAGGCCGTGACCGACGCCGTCGGGACCATTGGCCTGTTCGACACCATCAAGACCGTTCCCTGGGGCTGGTGGATCTGCGTCAAGGCGACGCTGGCCGCGCTCTGGAGCCTCCCGTACTGCCTCAGGCGCCGCCAGGTCTGCAAGGCCGAGGACTTCCAGCTGCCGTTGGGGTAGCAGTAAGCTGGGCCGACCCATGTCCACTTCCCAGCTCGGCACCTGTCTCCTCCTCGGTTTCCTGGTGGCATGCACGTCGCCCCCCGCGGAGTCCGGGCC
>QJVU01000066.1 GCA_003235605.1 Planctomycetota bacterium
ATCCCGTAGTCGGGAGAGAGCTGGTCCCTGCCCTGCAGGCAGGCCTCGCTGGTACCGGAGCTCACCCCTGGCAGCACGACGACCTCGTCGCCCAAGGCGACGTTCGTCACCCCCGGCCCGACGGCATCCACGACGCCCGCACCATCACTGCCGGGCACCAGAGGCAGGGGAAAGGCATGCCCTGGCACCCCCCGCCGGACCCAGATGTCCAAGTGGTTGAGCCCCACCGCCTTCACCCGGACCCGGACTTCGCGCGCCCCGGGCTGGGGCGCCGGCCGATCCTCGAACAGCAGCCTGTCGAAACCGCCGTGCTCCCGAATGACGACGGCCTTCATTGCCCCCGAAAGTCGGGCTTGCGCTTCTGGGTGTAGGCGCTCAGACCTTCCTTGGCATCCTCGCTGGCAAACAACTTCGCCTGCAGCTCTCGTTCCAAGGCGAGGCCCGCATCCAGGGGAACCTCGGTCCCGGACTGCACCGAGCGCTTGATGTGCCCCACCGCCATCGCCGCCTTCTCCGGTGCGCAGAACCGGGTGGCGTAGGCGATCACCTGGCCCATGAAGTCCTCACCGTCGCTGGCCTTCAAGACCTCGGTCACCAAGCCCAGTTCGTGAGCTTCATCCATCGAGAGGTTGTCCCCCTTCGTCATCAGCTCGATGGCCTTCGCCTTCCCCACCATGCGCGCAAGGCGCTGGGTCCCTCCGGTCCCAGGAAGGACGCCCAGGGCCACTTCCGGCAAGCCGATCTTGCCGCAGTCCTTGCGAGCCACGCGCAGGTCGCAGGCCATCGCCACCTCGAGCCCCCCTCCTACGGTGTGTCCGTTGAGCGCGGCGATGACAAGCTTCGGCGTCTGCTCCAACCGCGACAGGGTCTCGTTCGCATGGAGGCAAAAGTAGTACTTCCAGGTCGGATCCGCCTTGGCCAGCATGTTGATGTTGGCGCCGTCGCAGAAGTACTTCTCGCCGTGGCCGGTCACCACGATCACCTGGACCTCGGTATCGAAGCGGGTCCTGAGAATGCACTCGTCCAGGTCCCGCATCATCTCGTGGGTGTAGGTGTTGGCCGGCGGGTCGTTCAGGGTCAGCACGGCCACGTGGCCGTGCAGCTCATAGTCAACGACTGTCTTGCGGGGCTCCGCCATGGGGGAGGCATGGTAGCGCTGCGCCACCTCCCCCACCACTTGAAAGACAGGGGCACCGTCCTAGGTTGGAGTGCGGATGCCCATCACCAAGGTATGGATCGAGGAAGGCTGCATCTCCTGCAGCCTCTGCATGGACATCTGTCCCCAGGTGTTCGACGTCAAGGACGGCGAGGACTGTGTCATCACCCCCAATGCCCTCGAGCACTTCGACACCAAACACGACGATATCGTCCTGGCCGCAGAGGACTGCCCCGTCGAGGTGATCCACTTCGATGTCGATACGCCGAAGGGCTAGCGCGCCCCCGGGGGTCGCCGTGGTAGACTGCTCTGCCCATGAAGACGGCCCTTCCGATCCTCCTGGTCCTGGCCCTGCTGCCCGCCGGTGACGAGCGGCGGACTCCTGCGCTCGGCTTCGATGTGCTCGCGGGGTTCGAGTACAAAGAGGGAATGAAGCTGCCCGAGGAAGTGACCAAGCATCACAAGAAGAGGGTGAAGGTTGGCGGCTTCATGAAGACAGAGGACGGTAGCGAGGGCGACGTCGAGTTCTTCATCATCGTGAACGACGCCTGCGGCTGCGAGGGCACTCCGAAACTCAACGAGATGGTGTTCTGCTCCATGCCCGAAGGCAAGACGGTCAAGATCAAGCCGGGTATCGCCGAGGTGACCGGTACGTTGTACGTGGAAGAGGAGAAAGAGGATGGCATCGTCATCTCTCTCTACACCATGGATGTGGAGTCGGTGAACTAGGAGCCAGCTGGAGGGAAACCGGTCGCCGCATGCACTGCTTCCGCCTCGTATTGCCGATCACGTGTCTGGGGCTGATCAGCGCTTGCCCCGGCGTCGCGGCCCAGAGTGCGGGGACACCCCCCGAGGACTGGAACAGCCTCGTCAAGAAAGCCAACACCCACCCCCGGATGATGCTGCGCAATGCGATCTCCAGGAAGGTGGCGCGAGCCGGCGATGTCGCGGTTCCGGCGGTCTACGCGTTCACCGGGAAACACGGCCGCAACAAGGTGACCCTTGGCTTCGTCGACGCCTATTCCAAGAGCAACGCCAAGGGACCCCGAACGCTGGCGCTGCTGGAAGAGTGGGCAAGGGACAGGGATTTCTTCTGGCGGGGACAGGCCCTGGGGGCGCTGGCAAATCGCAGGGTGCCCGCGTGCCGCGAGCTGTTCCTGAAGTCGGTCGGGGATCCCGCTTTCCTGACCCGCATCCATGCCGGCAGGGGTCTGTGCCTCCTCGGCGAGGAAGCGGACCGCCCGCGGGTGTTGGCCTTGCTCGCGGACGAGGACCCCAGGGTGCGGACTTGGATCGCGCTGACGTTGGTCGAAGAGGGTGACCTCCGCGGTCTGCCAGAGCTGGTCGAAGCCCTTGCGAAAGACGACAAGTTCCTGGGAGATCCCTGGGGACTCCGCGGCGCCCAGCGCTCCCTGGCTGTGCTCAAGAAGGCGGCCGGCGAGGACTTCGGCTACGACATCACCAGGAGCCCGGAGCAGAACGACGATGCCATTGCCGGCTTCCGTGACTTTGCCAGGGTCAAGCTCGGCGAGCAGTTCCGGCCCGCAAAGCCCGCGGCGATGGACCGAACGGTCTACGTGGGGGGCCTCGCGGTCCGTTCCTGCCGCAATGGAGACCTGTTCCTGCGCTGGACGGCAGACGGCACAGTCGTGGCCGGTCTCGAGCCACTCCTTCGCTTCAGGATGCCGGCGGCGGACTGGAAGACCCTTGTTGCGGAGCTGCCAGCCGGCGAGGCCGTACACGGCAAGGTTGTCTGTGACTACCTGAGGGTGATGTGCGAGAATCCGGCCATGCACTGGAAGTGCGCTCCTGGCGCGCTTCCCGGACCAATGACCAACTGGCTGGAGCGACTGGCCAAGGCGCTGGAGAAAGCCAAGCAGCAGGAGCTGGCACGCGCCCTCACCGAGCGCCTCGGACAGTTCGCTTCCGGCAAGAGGCAACAACGCTAGATGTGCGGCATCATCGCTGTGCTGCGACGCCGGTCGCGCCGTAGCCCACCCGGGAGGGAGGTCGTCCTGGAGCACCTGGCCGCGGCACAATCCGCGACCGCGGAGCCAAGTGACCTGATAGCGCGCCTGCAGGCAGCGGCTGCAGGACTCGAAGCTGCAAACAAGCTGTTGATGGGGGTTCCAGGGGTTACCTGCCTCCTCCGGGATGGGGACCTGGCCACCACCATCGAGAGGGACCTGGCCAAGATCGACGAGTGGATCCAGGGGTTGGAGCAACAAGCGGATGACGGCGGCCTGGACCTGCCACTGGACCGGCTGGAAGAATTCAACGCTGCGCTGGTGCGCCTGAAAGATGCGACCTGGGCGCTGGGCAAGGATCGCTTGCGCACCGCCAAGACGGTGGCCGACCTGGGGGGACGCTCTCTCACCGAGTCGGCGATCGCCGCCTACACCTCGATCAGCATTGCGCTGTCGGCCCTGGACCGGCTGGAGGTGCGGGGCAGGGACTCGGCTGGCATTCACATCCTCGTCGAAGGACATGGCCTGGACCTTGCCTCTGACGAACTCTCCTCCCAGCTTCGAGGCCGCCTGGGAGATGCCCTGTTCACCAGCGGGGCGGTCCGCACGCCAGCCGGGCACCTCTGCTTCGTCTACAAGACCGCCGCCGAGATCGGCGAGCTGGGCGACAACAGCAGGGTCCTGCGGGATGCGATTCGCGCCGACCGGTTGCTGCGCCGCGCCGTGGCGGCGGAGACCGCCGAAGCAACGATCCTCTGCCACACCCGCTGGGCCAGCGTCGGCATCATCAGCCAGGCCAACGCCCACCCCGTCAACCAGGAGGAGAGCAACCGCAGTGGCCCCTATGTGGCAGCCGTGCTGAACGGGGACGTGGACAACTTCGACGAGCTGCGCAAGCGCGAGCGCCTGGAAGTCCCTCCAGAGATCACCACGGATGCCAAGATCATTCCCGCGTTGATGTCTCGGCGGCTTGCCGACGGCATCGCACCGGAGCAGGCGTTCTGTCAGACCGTGGCGAGCTTCGCCGGCTCGGTCGCGATCGGCTGCCACGCTGCGGACCATCCGGACACGCTCTTGATGGCCCTGCGCGGCAGCGGCCAGGGTCTCTACATCGGCCTCGCGGAGGATGCCTTCGTGGTGGCCAGCGAGCCCTACGGCGTCGTCGAGGAGACACCCCTCTACCTGCGCATGGACGGGGAATCGACCGGTGGCGAGGCGGTGGCGCTGCGCCGCGCCCTGGCCGGCGAGTTGGCGGGAATCCAACGCCTGGGCTACGACGGCTCCGAACGCCCCGTACGACAGAACGAGCTCACGAGGGCAGAGATCACCACCCGTGACATCGACCGGGGAAACAGCCCGCACTTCCTTCTCAAGGAGATCTCCGAAGCGCCGCGGTCCTTCCACAAGACTCTACGCGGCAAGATCCATGAGGACGGGGGCAGGCTCTCCGTGCAGCTGGGCCATGAGGCTCTTCCCGAGAGTCTGTGTGAGACCCTGCGCACCGGTCGCATCGGGCGGATCATCGTCATTGGGCAGGGGACCGCGGCGGTCGCCGGCCAGGGTGTCGCTGCGGCCCTGCAGGAAGCGCTGTCGCAGACCAGGGTGCGGGTGCTCGCGATGCCCGCCACGGAGCTCTCGGGCTTCCATCTTTCTGACGACATGACGGACACGCTGGTGGTGGCCATCAGCCAGTCGGGCACCACGACGGATACCAACCGTACGGTGGACCTGCTGCGCAGCCGCGGTGCCTCGGTCGTCGCGATCGTAAACCGCCGCCACAGCGACCTGTGCGACAAGGCTGATGGCGTGCTGTTCACGTCTGACGGCCGCGACATCGAGATGAGCGTCGCCTCAACGAAGGCGTTCTATTCGCAGATTGCCGCCGGATTCCTGCTGGCATTCGCCATCCACAGAGTGCTGGAGCCCGCGGGCTCGACCCGGGAGCAGGAGATCCTCGCCGCTCTTCGGGAACTGCCGGCAGCGATGAGCCGTGTTCTCGACCTCGGCAGCACGATCGGCGCGGCCGCGGTCCGCCATGCGCCGCAACGACGCCACTGGGCGGTCGTCGGCAACGGCAAGAACCAGATCGCAGCCCAGGAGATCCGGATCAAGCTCTCCGAGCTCTGCTACAAGTCGATTGCCTGTGACACCACCGAGGACAAGAAGCACATCGACCTCTCGGCGGAGCCGATGATTCTGGTCTGCGCGTGCGGGTTGTCGGGTTCCACCGCCGATGATGTCGCCAAGGAACTGTCGATCTATCGGGCTCACAAGGCCGCACCGATCCTGATCACGACAAAGGGTGGTCGACCCTATGATGGTGCCCTGGACGTTCTCGAGGTCCCCGAGGCGCATCCTTCTCTGGCCTTCGTGCTCTGTACCATGGTGGGGCACCTCTTCGGCTACCATGCAGCCCTGGCCATCGACTCGCTGGCCCACCCACTGCGCAAGGCCCGAGCCGCGATCGAGAACCTGGTTTCCACGGGTCCAGATCATGACGACCTGCTGAACCAGCTGGCACCGAGGATTCAGGACAGCATCGACATCTTCTTCCGCAGCGTGGCCCAAGGTCGCTACAACGGTCAGTTGGAGGCCAGCACGGCAGTCCGGCTGGCGGCGTTGTTCCGCTACGTGGACGGCACCAAGCCCCTCGAGTCGTTTCAGCAGGAGCTGGGAGATGTGGGCACTCCCAGCCTGGTCGTGGAGCAGCTGACCGAGGCCCTGACCCGAGCGATCGAGGAGCTGACGCGACCGGTGGATGCCATCAAGCACCAGGCCAAGACGGTGACCGTGGGGATCTCGCGCTCTGACGAGGCGCTGCTGACGGTGGGTTTGGTCAAGGAGCTGCTCGCCACCGGCGTGCCGCGCAACCACATCGCCTACCGCGAGCTACGGAGCGTTGCGGCGCTCGACCCTGCGGTCAGGAAGGTCGTGGGCTACACCCGCTATAGGATCCGGGACATGGCGACCGCGGACGCCAGGAACGGCGCCACCATCCAGGTGCTGTCCCAGGGCGGCGCGGCCAAGGGGATTCCCTCACGCACGGCAAGCAACCCCGAGCTCCGGGGCACCAAGCACCTCGTTGCCAGCGAGCGGGAGCTGCTGGTGGCGCGGGGCCGCAGCGACAACCGCACCGTGATCCTGGTGCCCGAGGTCGACAAGCGCGAGACCGTCGGCCTCACCCTCATGCACGTGGAGTTCCATGACCACCTGGACAAGGACGCCATGCGGAGCGTCCTCAGCGGCTACCGCCACCGGTACCAGGCCCTTCGCGACCTGGTGACCGAGACCGAGCCATCCTTCGCGGACAGCAAGCTCGCAGAGATTCCGGTTGTCGAGCTGCTCACGGTTCCGGTGCACGTGCTCGCAGACCGCTGGCGGTAGTACGGAGTCGGGTACGTTCTTATCGTTTTGTGCGAAACGATAAGAACGTACCCGACTCCGTACTCCGACTACCGCACCTTGTGCATCCGGGGCACGTTGTACTCCTGGCCCTCACCATGGCAGATCTGGCAGGATTCGCCTCCAGAGGGACTGGTCATGACATCGATATGCGCTTGCGCATAGTCGGCGTCGTGACAGGAGCCACAAGCCGCCCGCCAAGCCCGGGTTGGCGT
This sequence comes from Planctomycetota bacterium, assembly GCA_003235605.1. The sequence continues at coordinate 6,741 of QJVU01000066.1, forward strand.
AGTCTGCAAGGGGTGATTCCGCGGTGCTGGGAGGGTCCAGGCGGTATTGCCCTCGCCGTGGCACTTCGCGCAGTTCATGGTGCCACCGGGCATCGAGGGGAAGCCGACGTCCTCGTAATTGTGGGCCGAGTAGTTGTTGGGGTAGCCGGAGCCGAAGCCGACCACGGTGTAGGAGTCTGCCTTGTCGAGCTCCTTGCCATGGTGGATCTTGTGGAGCATCCTGCGGAACTCGATGGCGACCCCCTTGGTGGCCGGCGCATTGGCCGCCACGTACTGCGGACGGTCTTCGCTCCCTGCGTTCCCGTGACAGGACAGGCACGTGTCCACGCCGCGGCGGCTGCCGCCGTGGAATACCAGGTCGTTGTGGCAAGCGTAGCAGTTCGTGGGCGAAGAGAGCCTCATGCGGGGCTCCAGCACGGTGGCATCCCCCACGAGGAACTGCTTGATCGCCGGGGGCGAGGTATCCCTGTAGGTCGTGTTCTGGCCGGACACGGAAACGACCACGGTCCGGCGGCCGTGCAGATCGACCCTGTAGGTTCCGCTCTCCATCGCCAGCCCGATCCAGTTCCCCCAGTCCTGGCCGTTGTCGGGTGACTGGTTGAGTGCGCCAGGATAGGTGGCGGGCATCACGAAGTCCGTCCAGTACGACACGACAACCAGGTTGCCGGTGCCGAACTCGACGAGCTCGGTGATCTCGCCGGTGGCGGTGTTGCTGACGCTGTAATCGGGTGTGCCGCCCCCTTGGGTCTTGGCCGTCAGGGTCACCTCCTTCACCGTGGCGTTGGCGTCATGGGCGAACTTGAGTCCCGGGGCGTAGGCAGTCGCGTAGGCAGACGAGAACCAGAGCCGATCGGTTTGGACCCACTGGACCCGCATGATCTCCTGCTTCCCAGACACGCCTTCGTCGATCAGGACGTAGTCATCCCGATCGAACTTCGCTCCGTCTCCCATCGCCAGGTCGATGTAGTTCTGCCGCGCAGGAGCCTCGGCCGCCAGCATGCTGGTGTCCTCGGTCCCGGTCCGGACCCAGAGCTGCGTCATGGCGCCAGCAATGTTCAGTTGCGGCGTCCGAGACGTGTTGAACTTGTCTCCGTTCGAAGACGTCGAGGCACCCACGATCTCGTAGTAGACCTGTTCCGGGAGCTTCATGGTGTGGGAGGGGCCGGCACCGAAGATGCCGGTCGGCACCTGGACGTACAGCAGCAGGTTGGGGTTGACGACGGGCCCGGCAACGACCGCCTCGAAGCGGTCCAGGGCCGCCGGGTTGATGTCGGCACCGTTGTTGTCCTTCAGGGTGAAGACCACCTCGACCTTCTCCCCAGGGTCGATGGTGCCGTCGTTGTTGTTGGTGCCGGCCTCGCTCACCGAGGTGATGGTGAAGTTCGTGCCTTCGGTGAGATTCGAGTTCAGGAGCGGGTGCAAGTGGGCATCCATCACGTCCAGGGCCGTGCCCTGGACCTTGTGGCAGAGGACGCACGCAGAGTCGTTGGCCTGAGCCGGCATCGTCTGGTTGTTGGAGGTGTACGGTTTGGTCCAGTCCACGTCGTCATGGCATGAGCCGCACACCCTCCGCGTCGGTTGGGTGTAGATCTGGGCCCCCTGGCTCGGGGGAGGCAGCGGTCCGGCGCCATCGGGATCCCCGTGGCACTTGTCGCAACGGATCGCCCCCCTGCGGATCTTGTCCTCCTGGTCCTGCTGCGAATCGGTCAGGCTGTCGTAGCCGACATC
>QJVU01000334.1 GCA_003235605.1 Planctomycetota bacterium
TGTCGAGAGCCGTTGCCGCTTCCCCTGGGGTCGAGAACCGCAGCAGACCTTCGTCACCGAGTTCGTGGCGGGCGGGAGCAGAGGACTGCACGATGGCCGGCTTGCCGCTGGCGAGGTAGCACAGGGTGCGGTCGTCGACCCAGGTCGTCCGAAGGCGACGGTTGGAAGGACGGGTGCAGGTGAACTCGCCTCGCGAGCCCTGCACATAGCGACGGAACGTCTCCGGGGTGGCGCACACCTGTTGAGCATCCGCAATGCTCCAGCCGTTCCGCTCCAACAGGGGAACGTCCGTAGCCATCGTGTGCTTGTCCTGGATGATCGCCAGCTGGAGTCTTGCCGAGCACCGCGCAGGCAGGGCCAGGTACTCGAGAAAGACCGTACGCTTCTCGTTGCTGAACACCTCCCCGTCCAGGTCCATCCACTCATCCCACCAGCCCGTGACCGCAGTGTAGTGCCGGGCCCCGGATGAAGGACCGCACGGCCATGCGGGAAGGAACACGGGCGGCGGCGTGTACAGCCACTCCACCCCGCAGTCGGGGAAACGTGCATGCGGTGTCCCGACGGTCTCACCGATGGTGAAGCACAGGTCGTGGGGTGCGACCTCGATCTGCTTGCGGTCTATCCAGGTCTGCAGCAACCCTGGGTCGATGTCCACGAGCACGGACTTCCGGAAGCGCTGCACGAAGTCCGCCGGAGCCTGGTAGCAGAAGTTGAGGAGCATGGCCTCCTCCAACGCGAACCCGGGCTCGGGTCGATCGAAAGCAACAGGCAGGAACGACCCAGCGAGACCGAATGGCTCCAGACGCCTTCTCAGGTCGGCGATGCTCTCCGTGACTCGTTCCCCTGGGAGCCGGGAGCTCGCCACCCGGACATCTTCGAGCCAGTGCACCCGGCAGCCGCACGCCTGCAAGCCCAGGGCCCAATTGATGAAGATCCACAGGTATGCACCGTTGCCTTTCTGCGCAAGCACATGGGGCACGGCAATGCACACGATGGGTTGCATCTGTCTCCCGGCAAGGAGGGTTTAGCGCTCCGTCAGGATCTCCAGCACGTCCAGCTGTTCGCAGGCGCAGGACACCTCCAGGAGGTCCGTCAGGGACGGCCGCGTACGCCCCTCTTCGCCGCTGACCCACTCCTTCACATAGGTGCCGTGCTCACATCGCACCCGCAGCTCCAACCCACCGGCTCCTGCAGGCTGGACTTCCAGCACCGTGATCTGGCGGCGACGTTCCCGGTCGGCGCGGCGGAACGCCACCCGCTGGGGGGTGCGCTGCACCACGTCCAGGGTCTGGTCCACGAGATCGCCTAGCCTGGCCGGGTCCACGTCGCCGTGGGGCGTCACGCGCACCCGGTAGACCTTGACGAACTTCGACTCCTTCCAGTAGGCAACGCGGTCCCTGGTGACCCGGACGAGTGGATCGATCTCGATCCGTCCGGCGCACCGCTCCTGGATCCTCTGGTGCAGCTCCGCCAGGTCCACGTCCGGGATCCGCGCCGCCACCACCTCGTAGACGAACGGTCGCCCACGCCCGAGCATCAGCACGTCGATATCCTCCCTCCCGGCGCCGTGGAACTTGCCGTAGCGGCCCTTGAACGCCGGCAGGATGTGGCGCCCGAGGAGCTCCTGGATCGAGTCCTTCGTGAGCTTGCCGAAGCCGCCGCAACGCTCGCAACCCTTGCGCCGCTGCCGGTGGCCCTTGCAGTCGGGGCAGTAGAAGATCGTCTGCGGCAGACCGCGCTCGTACTTGCGGTAGCGGGACTCCAGGAAGACCCGCTTCTTCGCCCGCGGGCCAATCTCCGGCAGCGGGTGGCTCTGGTCAGAGGGCTCGGCCAGGCTCATCGACGGGGACTATACAACCGGCCGCACGCCGGAACACCGCCGGCGTTCCTAGCGTGCGTCGGCAGGGTCGGCCGCGGGTTTCTTGTCGTGCCGGGCCTTGAGCCTGGAGATCAGGCGGAAGAAGTCGGTTACGTCGATCGGCGTGGTCAGGAAGGCGTAGATGCCCATCCGGTTCTTCTCTTTCGCGAGCTCGCGGGCCACCTTCTGGCCGGTGATCACGATCACCCCGGTCTTCTGGTCGAAGGAGCGCAGATGCCGCAGCAGACGCAGGCCATCGTGGTCCGGGTTGTGGACTCCCAGGAGCACGTAGCTGTAGTTCTTCATCCGCAGCAGGTTGACACCTGCATAGCTCTCCCCCCAGGTCACCTGGAACTCCTCGAATTGCTGCAGGCCCACCTTGACCTGGTCGCGGATCAGGTGATCGCTCTCCACTAGCAGGATGTCCATCGTGTCGAAGGTTCCTCCGTGTTTCCTATCGACCTGCGGTTCCCAAGCGGTAAAGAAGGCACCCTGGAAATGGTGCGCCGGAACGAAGCCGCCTTGCCACCGCGAGATCCGCAGGCCCCAGGGGATCGGCACGCGAGAGACAACGCCGCCACCCTGGCCGGCGTGGACGAGGCTGGCCTGGGTCCGGTCCTGGGACCCCTGGTTGTGGCCGGCGTCGCCCTGTCCGGCCCGCGGGGTGAAGACCCGTGGCGCCTGCTGCGGAGCGTGGTCTGCCGACGCCAGAGCAGGAAAGGCAAGATCCGGGT
>QJVU01000719.1 GCA_003235605.1 Planctomycetota bacterium
ACCAGTCCCGCACGAACCCGCTGGGCGCGCGAAACTCCACCTCGGTGTCGGTAACGAGACCGAGCTCCACACCCCGGAACCAGGTGTCGAACTGTTCCCTTCGCATCTGCTGCCGGAGCTCATGAAGGACCTGTTCCAGGAGATCCGCTGGTTGCGGTAAGGGCATGGGTATGGACCAGCTCTACGAACCTAGATGAGCTCAGGCACGGACTGCGTTGGCAAGCCCGCATCTGCGTGGGGGAATGGCAGGGGCTACCCACGGTGACAAGCCCGGCGAGAGCGTCCTCAACGAACGATCCTTCTTAGCAACCGGACCAGTTCGTTGCAAAGGCGCCGTCATGAACTTTAAAGGCTCAAAACCGTCCGGAGCGATAGGCGGGCACGAGCTTGACAATCAAAGAACCTTGGCGTTGGACAGCACCCCACAAGGAGAGTCTGGATGCTCTAGCTCCGGAGCAGACGCGAGATCACCGCGTGCACGGCTCGTCCGCCACGAGCTGCAAGTTCGGGTGGGGTGTGATGAGAGAAACTGAAACGCACGCACGCGCGCGCGGCGGATTCACTCAACCCCATCGCCTGCAGCACGAGCGGCGGCGTCGGCGAGCCTGACGAGCACGCGGAACCTTGAGAGGCCTCGATGCCGGCCATGTCGAGAGCGGGCAGCAGGACGCGCCCGTCGATGTCCTCGAACAAGCACATCAGTGTGTTGGGCAGACTGTTGTTTTCGGGGGTGATGCAGATCGTGTTGTCCGGCAGCTCAGCTGCGAAGGCTGACCGTGCTGTCAGCATGCTCACGGATCTGCTGGGTTGCTCCTCGATCGCGAGTACCAGTGCGAGTGCCGAGGCCGCCGCCAGAGCGGGACTCTCGGTGCCCGGCCGGAGCCCCTGTTGCTGGGCGCCGCCCCAGAAGAGGGGACGAAGGTGCTTGTTCCTACTGATCAACACGCCGCCCCCCCGGAGCCCACCGGCTTTGTGCGTGGAGAAGGTGACAGATGCCGCAGCTCCCATGACATCGGTGAGAGGGCAACGTCCGAGTGTCTGCGAAGCATCCACGTGCAGGGCAACACCGAGGTCTCGTGCCAGAGCGCCTGCAGCAGCGACAGGCTGCAGGGTCCCGACCTCGTTCTGTCCATGTGTGAGGCAGATCAGGCCGACGTGCTCTTCCGTTGGGGTCACGATGGCGACTCCAGACTCGTCCACCTCCCAGAGCACATGGCCTCGCCGAGCTGCGGCCGCCAGGACGGAAGGGTGTTCCACTGGCGCGAGCAGCACGGGAAGCTCCGGTTCGCCGGCGCCCATCACGATCATGTTGTTTGCCTCGGTGCCGCCCGAGACGAACAACACCTCCTCGACACGGACAGAGAGAGCTCTTGCCACCTCGGCGCGTGCCTGATCGACCATGGCTCGTGCCCGGCGCCCACTCTCATGCAGGCTGCCAGGATTGCCTTGGCAGAGAGCCTCCACCTCCAGGAAGCGGGCGAGCACGCGATCGTCGGGCGGCGTGCAAGCGTTGTGGTCGAAGTAGAACCTCACTTCTGCGCAAGGACGTTCCGGTAGATCTGGAAGTAGCGCTCCACGACCAACGCTTCGTCAAAGAGCTCTATTGCCCGCTGGCGCGCCGCGGAGCTGGCGGCGCGGTGTTTGTCCTCGGAAGTGAGGAGAGTCAGCGCTGCATCCGCCATTTCCCTCGTGTTCCCCAACTGCGTCAGCGTGCCCGTCTCACCCATGAGCTCCCTCACGCCGCCCACGTCGGTGCTGACGCAGGGCACCCCGCAGCTCATCGCCTCCAGGATCGAGAGGCCGAAGCTCTCGGTCTCGGAAGCCATCAGGAACAGGTCTGCCCTCGTCAGGACCTGCTCCATCGCCTGGGTGTTGCCCAGGTGTTCCACGCGATGCCGACAACCGAGGTCGGTTGCCACGGCAAGCGCGTGCTCCCGATCCGGCCCGTCTCCGACCAGTAGCAGGCGCGCCGGGATCCGTCTGGAGACGCGGGCAAAGGCCCGAACGACGTTGGCTACCCGCTTGACCGGGCGGAAGTTGCTGACATGAGCAATGACCCTCTCGTCATCGCCACGCTGGTACCAATGCCCTTGTTTTGCGGGAAGATAACGCTTGGTGTCCACGAAGTTCGGTACGACGTGGATGGTCTGGTCGATCTTGAAAACCTCACAGGTCTCGTGGGCGAGGAAGTCGCTCACCGCAGTCACGGCGTTGGACTGGTTGATCGCGAACTCCGTGGGTAGCTTGTAACCGTGTTCCGCGCCCACGATGGTGATATCAGTGCCGTGCAGCGTCGTGATGAACCGGAGCTCTCCCCTTGCCATCTCTCGCGCCAGATAGGCACTCACCGCATGAGGAATGGCATAGTGCACGTGAAAAAGGTCGATGCCGTGTTCCCGTTGCACTTCCAGCATGCGCGTGGCAAGGGCCAGCGCATACGGGGGAAACCGGAACAACGGGTAGGCCGAGACCTGCACGTTGTGGTAGTGAAGCCCCGGCATGCCGTTACCGAGCCTGGCAGGCCGGTCATAGCTCAGCAGGTGGACCTCATGGCCCTTGCGCGCTGCGTACCGGGCGACCTCGGTGGCGATGACACCGCTGCCACCAACCGTGGGGTAGCAGACAACACCTAGCTTCAAGCGGTCGTCGACCATGCCCGGAATACTAAGGGCATCGACTCACGGCAGGTGCAATCAGTTGGTTGGAACCATGTGCGGCAGGCGAATGGACAGCCGAACGGTATCCTCCTTCTCCTCCAGCTGCATGTCCGCACCCGCGTCCTTGATCAGTTGTAACAGGGAGGTGCTGCGCACCATGATGGGAACCTCCGATCGCAGTCCGATGGAGGTGTTTGTTGCCTCGAGATCGAGAACGGCCACACCGTTCCTAGTGGAGCTGGACACCTTCACCTCGCATCCTGCACCGCCGTGCTCGGCGGTGATGCGAAGCGCCCGCTGTACGATGGGCCGGAGCAGGTCCGGTGGCAGCAGGACGTCGGGGAGCCTCGGCTGCAAGGACGTGAGCACCACAACCGGGAAAGTCACCGAGCTCAGCAGTTGCTGGGCGGCTTCGTCCGCCACCGAGTTGAGATCGGAGCGACCGCCGCTGACGGACTCGATGTCCTTGATGATCGCCTGCATCATCCGGTTGATGCTCCGTGTCTCTTCGTCCAGTTCCTCCATGACGCTGTCCGGGTCCTGACAGCCACCCTGCTCGTTGATCTGCCGCATCCGCTCGCGCAGCCGTGCCAGCTCGGCAAACAAGCTCTGTTCGATATGGTCTCGCTTTCTCGCCATGCCAGGGCACTTCCAACGGCAACTATCGGCACGAGCGAGCCGCTGGCTGCAGTGCCACCAGGGGCCCCAGCCGGCGGTGTGGGACAGGGCTCAGTCCGCTGTGGCGCTGGCGGCGTCTTCGGGTGCGGGAGCCGGTTCCTCTCGACCTTTCACGTCCCTGGCGTGGCTGGCCAGGAACTCCTCAGCGAAAAGCAGGTAGTCGTGTGCGCCGTTGGAATCCGGGGCATGCTCGAAGATCGTGCGGCCGAAGCTGGGGGCCTCGGCAAGCTTCACGTTGGACCGGATGCTGGTGGTCGCCAGGGTGTCGCCGAAATGGCGCCGGATCTCTTGGATGACCTCGCTGCTCAGCCGGGTCCTTTGATCCACCATGCACGGCAGGATGAAGCTGACCTTGAGCTCCGGGTTGAGGCGGCGCCGGACCAGGAGCACGACCTCCATCAGCTTCGCCATCCCATGCATTGCGAGGAACTCCGCCTGGGTGGGCACGACCACGTCCTGGCCGGCGACCAGGGCGTTCGCGGACAGGACCCCCAAGGACGGCGGGCAGTCCATGAGCAGGTGGTCGAATGGCTGCCCCTGGTAGCTGTCCAGCGCCTCCCGCAGGATGGTTTCTCGGCCGATGCGGTTGGCCAGGACCTGTTCCACGCCGGACAGCGAGGTGTCTGCCGGGACCAGGTAGAGGTCCTCGCAGCCGGTCCTGACGATCAGGTCCGAGAGCGGCGCGTCATCCACGAGTAGACTGGTCATGGTCCGCGCCTCCAGGTCCGGCTGGCGGTCCAGATGCAGCGTGAGGTTGGCCTGCGGATCCATGTCCAGGAGCAACACACGTTTGCCCCGGCGAGCAAGCGCAGCCCCCAGGTTTACCGCCGTGGTGGTCTTGCCCACGCCGCCCTTCTGGTTGATGACCACGGTGCGGATCATGGCTCCCTCCATCAAAGCGACCGCTCTCTCATGATTCCAGCAGGGAGGTGAAGCTGCGTACCGCCAGGGGCCCTTCCACGACGAACGGCTCGGCGGCCGCGCGGCCGATCATCGCCCCGAAGTAGCGGTCGCGGGCATCCACGCGCTCGAGATAGCTGACCTTGCGGACCATGTGAGAAGCGTCTCGGTCCTTGACCTGGGAGGCGTAGCACTCGATCACCTGGCGCTTTCGTGCGGCTTCTGCGGAGATGTCGACGCAGAAGCTGGGAAGGACCGCGTCATTCCCCGGGTAGTGGGCCAAAAGGTCGGGACGGAACGGCCGGGTGTCGGGCTTGTAGCCCCGCAGGCCGGCGTGGAAGAAGGCCCGGCGGGCGATGTCGGCACCGGCCCGGTGATCTGGATGCACATCCTTCCAGTGCGGCGCCAGCAGGATTCGCGGCTGGAGCCTGCGAATGGCGTCCACCACGACCTCGAGGCTGGCCTCGTCGTCGCGCAGCATGGCATCCGGAAGGCCCAGGTTCACCCGGTGCTCGATGCCCAGCATCTGGGTGGCAAGGCTGCACTCTCTCGCCCTCGTCTCCGCGTCCCCGCGGGTGCCCATCTCGCCCCGGGTCATGTCGACGATGCACACCCGCCGTCCTGCCCCGACCATCTGCAGCACCACCCCCCCGCATGCCATCTCCGCATCGTCAGGGTGTGGGGCCAGGACCATGACGTCGAAACCGGGCTTCATGGGCTCAGGTCTGGGTTGGTTTCGGAGACTCGGGTTCGGGTTCAGGCCAAGACTACAGCTCGAGCACACCGTGGCCGATCGAGAAGGGGTCCGCGGCCTCCACGAGGAGATCCGCCATGGCCTCGCCGTGGGCGGCAAGGAAAGGTAGCGCCGTGAGCACACGCTCTTGGAGGCGCCCCCGGGGTCTCAGGCTACTGCAAAGCCTGCGAATCTGCCGCAGGCCGGTGCCCTGCTTGTTGGCCCGTTGGTTCCGGAGCTTCGTCTGGAGCTTCTTCAGCTCCTCCAGGACCTTGGCGCGGGTGCGGTCCACGGCCCGCACCATCTGCGGGTCGCTCTCCTCCAGGCGCTTCGAGAGCTCCGCCATCTGGCGGGCCAGTCTGTCAGAAGCCTCCGCGAGGCCACCCTCGTCCCCGGCAGAGTCGTTCGTGGCCACCAGCTCGGCCAGCTCTCCTGGGTCCCGATCCAGGTCTGGGAGGTCCCAGCCGAACCGCTTCAACAGCTTGGCCAGGGAAGGCTCCACCAATGTCAGGGAAGCCCGTGGCACGAACAGAGGGGACGGCACCCCGAGGGTCCGGTAGAGGGGGCCCGCCACCGAGAGGTAGGCCAACTCTCCGGGCCCGACCACGAAAGCCACGGTTGGCAGACACGCGTCCTGCCACAGCGGCCTCAGCAGGACGCCAGGGCTCAGGTCGCTGGCGTGTTGAACGGGATCGTCGTCCGCCATCTGCACCCGCCGTCCGCCGTGGTGTTGGAACATCAACGCTGCGCTCGGGTCCAGGGTTGGATCCACACCCACATCGGTGAGGTGCTCCTGGTTGGCACGCACTTCATCGCGGATGTCAGCGGCGCGATCCAGCCAGCGCGGCAGGACATCGAAGGCCTCTGGCGGCAGGTCCCGGGGCTCGATCACGAGAAGGCCGTATTTGCCGAACAGGGCGAACAACAGCCGCGCCATGATGTCGCCGAGGTGCTCGTCCGGGCGCCGGGCATGGAAGATGGAGAGCGCCCACTGCCGAAACTCGGAGTGTGGCAGCAGGTCGCTCACTGCCGCCAGAGCGTGGTCCATCAAGCGGCCCACCGGGACACTCCGAATGCACTCCCCAGCCGGGTCCAGGTCGAGGCGCACGCGCTGCACCTCCAGGTTGTTGTTCACGAAGAAGGCTCGGTTGACCTCGTCCAGGTCGTGGTCGTCCGTGTGGTTCCAGAACAGCGGCACAACCTCCGGGGCCCCGGCTGTCCTGCTCAGGTCACGGGCGAGGCGGACCGCGGTGGCAGCCTTGTGCACCCCGTAGAGGGGGCCGCCAAACAGGCCAGGCTGCTGCCCGGTGACCACCAACACCGCCCGTTCGCCCACCCGGGCAGCCGCCTCCAGGACCGGCTCGGGGGCATCGTGGCGCCTCGCATACCCCTCGAGAGCCGCGGCCAGGACGTCGGGGGCCAGCAGGCGTCTTGCGTTCAGCGGTGCACGCCGCAGCAGGTCCCCGTGGTTCCTGGGGCGCATGCCGAGGAAGGGCTGCAGGTCCGGGTCATCGTCCAGATAACGCACGTGTACCTCGGACGTGCCGATGCTGCGGATCGGAAGGTGCCGGAGGCTGGGCATGGTCACGATCGACACACCGCGAGCACGTCTGCGGCAAAGCGTGCAACGGCCGCCGCGATCTGGTCCCGCCAGTCCGGGTCCTCGGGGGCAAAGACCTCCAGAACCCCGCGGCTCTGGGACACCAGGCCGCCGAGGCCCTGGTCGTCGAACGCGGCGCGGACATCCTGGATTCGGGCTCCCTGGGCCCCGACCCCCGGCAGCAGCAGCCAAGACCGCGGCATCAGCTGCCGGAAACCAGCGATTTCGTCGGTCTGGGTGGCTCCCACCACTGCCCCTACGGGGCTGTAGCGGGATCCAGGCCCGGTTCCCCGGCCCAATCCGGGTGCTGCCTCCTCGCTCCATCGTTGCACAGCCCGCGCTACCTGGCGGGCCACCAGGCCCTGGAACTCCTCTGCAGACGGGTTGCTGGTCCGGACCAGGATGAACAAGCCGGTGCCCTGCTCCCGCGCGGCACGCAGGAACGGGGCCAGGGACTCTTCGCCCAGGTAGGGGTTGAGGGTCACGGCATCCACAAGACCTAGATGTCCGTCGGCGTAGGCCTCCGCGGTGCTGCCGATGTCACCCCGCTTGATATCCCCGATCACCAACAAGCCTTGCTCCCTTGCCAGCCTGCAGGTGGCCTCGTAGGCACCAAAGCCGGCTGCCCGGTAGCGCTCGAAGAAGGCGATGTTGGGCTTGACCAGCGGGACGTGAGGGGCCAGGAGGGGTAGCACCTCCCGGTAGAAGGCGACGATCCGCTCGGCTGGCGGTGCTCCGGGAAGGACCTCCGACGGCAGGGCTTCCAGCCGCGGGTCCAGGCCCACCACTGCTGGCGCGGCCCCCTGGCGAAGGCGCATCGTCAAGGTCTCCGAGAAGCTGGCCATGCGAAGGAGAGCCTAATCCCTCGGGCCTGATTTTCTCGCAGATCACGGACCCGGGAGATGTGTGTTGCAGGCGGCCGCCCAAGGCTGTTTCCTTTGGCGCTCTCCGGCCCCGCCCGAGACCCCTCCTGATCCCCGGATTGCCATGGTCCTAGCCTTTGTCCCCAAGGAAGCGAACGGTGAGACCCGCGTCGCCTGTACACCCGGGGCGGTCAAGGAACTGGTCAAGTGGGGACTCGAGGTGCAGGTGGAGAAGGATGCAGGTGCCGCCGCGGGCTTCGTCGACGAGGAGTACGCGGAGGCCGGCGCCACGATCGTCCCCGCCAGTGCCACCGCCCGCGCCGCGGCCGACCTGGTCCTTGGCGTACGGCCTCCAACCCCGGAAACGGCGGCCGAACTCAAGAACGGCGCGACCCTCATCTGCGGCCTGCAACCCATGTTGAACCTGCCCCTGGTGAAGGCTCTTGCCCAGGGCGGCGTGACCACCTTCGCCATGGACCTGGTGCCCCGCATCACGCGCGCCCAGAAGATGGACGTCCTCAGCAGCCAGGCCAACATCGCCGGCTACCAGGCGGTGCTGCTGGCCGCCGCCGCGCTGCCCAAGATGTTTCCCTTGATGATGACCGCGGCTGGCACCCTCACGCCGGCGAAGGTGCTGGTGCTGGGTGCCGGAGTTGCCGGCCTCCAGGCGATCGCCACCGCCAAGCGTCTCGGCGCGGTGGTAGAGGCCAACGACATCCGACCGGAAGTCAAGGAACAGGTGGAGAGCCTGGGTGCCAAGTTCGTGGACACCGGCACCCCTCCGAAAGTCGAGAGCGCCAGCGTCTATGCCAAGGAGACCTCCCAGGAGTACCAGCAGAGACAGCGGGCCATACTCACCGAGCACCTCAAGACGACGAACGTCGTGATCAGCACGGCGCTGATCCCTGGGAAGAAGGCGCCGGTGCTGATGACCAAGGAGATGGTTGCTGCCATGCACCCTGGCTCGGTGATCGTGGACATGGCCGTGGAGATGGGCGGCAACGTGGAAGGCAGCGAGCTTGGCAAGACC
>QJVU01000474.1 GCA_003235605.1 Planctomycetota bacterium
GGCGCGGTCCTCGCTGACCTGGGAGTTCGGGATGATGTGCTCGGCGTTCTCACCCACCGCACGGGCGATCGACCGTTCTTCTGGCAGCAGGTGCTTTCGGACACGATCGACTCGGACCTGATGGACTACCTGCGCAGGGATTCCCACTACACGGGGCTGGAGCTGCGCTACGACATGCGCGTCGCGGACTACTTCCGGGTCGACAAGCACACCGGCAAGATGTTCGTGGACTGCGAGAAGGAAGGCATGCTCCGAGAGGACATCATGTCGGAGCTGATGCGGATGCTGGAGATCCGCTACCACTTCTCGGAGCGGGTCTACTACCACCATGCCAAGGTTGCAGCCGGCGCGCTGCTGGCGCGGATGGTGGAGATGGCGCTGCGCAGCGGCGTCGTCGAGGCCCGGGACCTGCAGCGGAGCACGGACCAGTCCCTGCTGGACCGACTGGCGGCGGTGGATCTCGGCGACCCCGAACAGAACGAGCGCATGGCTCGCTTCAGTCGCCGCCTCGTCCGGCGCCAGCTGCCGAAACGGGTGCTGGTGCTGCCGCTGTACCTGAACCGCGATGTCCAGGAGGAACTTCTCAATAGCTACTTCCAACGCGGCAGGCCCGAACCTCGCTTCGAGTGGGAGACGGAGATGGAAGCGCGCGCCAAGGAGAAGCTGGGGAGAGAGATGGATGTCATCATGTACTGCCCCGCGCGCCGCATGCAGCTGAAGGAGGCGAGGACACTGGTGAGGTTGCCGGGCAGCGGTGCGCGGACCCTGCCATTGTCGGATTTCGCCCGCGACATCCCGCGGCTGCAGGATCTACAGGAGAGCTATTTGCGCCTGTGGAAGCTCTACGTGTTCACGTCGGCATCGGAACGTGAGCTGCGGCGCGGACTCCAGGAGATGTGCCTCGAAGCGCTGCCAACGGGCTGCCGCAACGCGTTGCGGTTGTGAAGACGGGTCCCAGGAACTCGTGTGCCCGACGGGCTACCAGTCCTTCCGGTACTTCAAGACCAGGTCTCTGACCCGCTGATAGACCCGCGTCGTGGCGATGACATCAGCCCGGTTGTAGACGGCGATGTCCTGGGCGTCGCCTTTCTCGTACGCAGGCGCCACCATCGAGCCATCCATGTCCACCTTCGGGCTCTCGATACCCAGTGCCCAGCAGATCGTGTCCAGGTTGCTGGGGCCTGTGCCCGGGCGCCCCGAGGTGAGGAACTGGTAAAGGTCGAGGTGCGGGCGCAGCGCATAGCGGTTGGAGAGCAGGTCGACGCGCGCGGGGATCTCGTGCACGAGGCTCCGGGCGATCAGGAAGGGGACATCGAAGCCGCGACCGTTGAAAGTCACCACCGTTGTGGCGGCATTGGCCAGGATCCAGAACGCGCGGAGCAGATCGGGTTCGGACATCGGTCGGATCCAGTCCGGGTAGTCCCGGGCGCCGGGATCCTCGCCTCTGGGGGGGACGAGGAATACCGTGACCCGCTGGTCCCGGATGTCGGCTTCACCTTCGCCGAGGGCCAGGGAGACGACCTTGCCGAAGAAGGGGGAAAGACCCATGGCCGCGTGGGTGTCCAGCTCCTTGCGCTCCGCGAACTTGCCCAGGGCTTCCGCCACGGTCGTCGGGAGCAGCCTCTTGTCGGTGGCGGGCACGGTCTCGATGTCGAAGACCAGGGTCTCGCAGAGCAGGTCCTCGCAGTGTTGGATGCCCTCGCCATAGATCGCTGTGGGGCGGTAGTTGTCCTGGTCCTCTTCGGTGAGGGCACGTACGTTATGCACCGTGAGCTGGGGTGACCCCTGGTAGGTCGTCACCTGGAACAGGAGCTTGACTGGACGGCCGGGGCTGAGCACGCGCACGGTGTCCATGGCCCGTGGGGCATCCTCCCAGATGTTGCCCCGCATCGTCGTGGTATGGTCAGAGACCTCCAGCTCCACGAACGGCTTGCCGTCCCTGGTGCGCCGCTCCTGGCGACTGCGAAGCAACGCGTAGCAGGTGAACCACCCTTGCGCTTGCGGATCCACATCGGCCAGGCTTGTCAGGAGCTGTGGCTTGGGAGGTTCCATGAGGGGTTGGCGTCAGCCTCGGGCTGCAAAGTCGCGCAGGCGCTCAATGGCCTTCCGCAGCTCTTCCATGGGGGCCGCGTAGCTCAGGCGAATGTAGCCGGGGAGTCCGAAGGCGGAGCCGGGCACGACCGCAACCAGCACCTCGGCCAGCAGGCGTTCGGTCAGCTCCAGATCGTCGATTTCCATCAACGAGCACAGGCGGCGGGCGTCGACCATGGCATAGAAGGCGCCCTTTGGCGGCGCGAGGGTGAGGCCTGGGACGTCGTTGATCTGCTCCACCAAGAACTGGCGGCGGGTGTCGAAGGACTGCAGCCGCCGCTGGAGCTCCTCCTGGTGGTTGCCCCGGCAGACCTCCAAGGCGGCAGCCTGACTGATGGTGCAGGGATTGCCCAGGACCTGGCTCTGCAGGCGGGCGGCGGCGGCGACCACAGGTTCGGGACCAGCGAGGAAACCGACCCGCCAGCCAGTCAAGGAGTGGCTCTTGGTGGGGCCGTTGACCACCATCGTCCTGTCTTTGGCCTGGGAGAACGAAGCTGGCGAGCAGTGTTGAAGGCCGTCGTAGATCAGCTGGCCGTAGATCTCGTCGGACAGGATCCAGAGGTCCGCCTCGACGCAGGCCTCGACGATCCCCTCCAGTTGCGCCCGGGTCGGCACCGCCCCGCTCGGGTTTCCGGGGTAGTTGAGGATCAGCCCCTTCGCGCCGTGTTCCTTGGCAGCGGCAAGGACCTGTTCGCCGGTCTGGATGAAGTCCTGCCTGGGTGCGGCTTCCACGATCACCGGGTTGCCGCCGGCGATTCGCACGAGGTCCGGGTAGGAGACCCAGTAGGGGGCGAGCACGAGCACCGGGTCCATGCTGTCCACGATCGCCGTTAGAGCCATGTGGAGGGCAGGCTTGGCTCCGGCGGTGACCATCACCTCCGCGGGGGAGAAATCCAGTCCGTAGGTCCTGTGGAACCACAGCGAGCCGGCAGCGCGAAGCTCGGGCATCCCCGCGGCGGCCGTATACCGGGTGCGGCCATCACGGATGGCCTCGATGCCGGCATCGGCCACGGCGGCGACGGTGCCGAAGTCGGGCTCTCCGGCGCTGAGGGAGAGCACGTCCATCCCCTGGGCGCGCAGGTCCGCGGCTTTTGCGGCCATGGCCAGGGTCACGGATTCGCCAATTGCGCGGGCTCGACTGCTCAGACCGGGCTGTGATGGTGACACGGGCGGGTGCTCCTTTCTTCGCCTCTCACCGGCGGGCCCGGGGCGGCGCTGGGCCAGGTCACGTCAAGGCCGGGCCCGAGCCTCGCTCCAGCCTAGCGGGAAGCCGGCCCGAAAGCGCCATTCCCGGAAAGATCCCGCGGGCCATGTCGTCTTTTGCCCGAGGTCGACCTGGCCGCTACCTTTTCCGGCCTTTCTTCCTCGAGATGCGCGTCAAGAAGCTGCTCAAGATCGCCGGCGTCACCCTGGCCTCGCTGGTCATCCTCTTGCTGCTGCTGGTGGCGGCGTTCGTCTACAACCCCTTCGAAGCCTCGTTGCCGGCCATGAAGGACGTGGTGCCGCGCAACGTCGACTTCTGTGTGCGGAAAGCCAAGCTGCTCCAGGACTTCGAGGGGCGAGAGGACGGCTTTCCGGTGATCCCGGCGCTGCAGGAGCTTCTCAACCGGGAGGCCTGGCAGCAGGTGCTGAGCGGGCCGGCGGCGCAGGGCCTCGGCCTGCGCGGGCTGGAACAAGGTCTTGCCGACGCCCGCCGCACTTTCCAGGAGTTGCGCGACAACCACATCCACCTGGTGCGCGATGTCCTGGGGGAGGAGGTCCTGGTGGCTGGTCGTTTCGTATCCCGCGACCAAACCAGGTGGTGTGCCTACCTGAGCGTCAGTTGGCGGATCCGGTTCGCCTATGGCCTGTTGCGCTACGGCTTCGTGCAGGAAAGGCTGCGCCAGAACGGCATCTCGGTGCAGGAGGTCGGGGTCGAACCGCCGTTCTACAAGATCCGCTTGCGCGCCAGCCCCCAGGATCTCTTCGTGATCAGGGTGCGAAACTGCCTGATCGTCGCCAACGACCAGAAGCTGGCCCAGGACTCCTACGAATGCGCGGTCGGTGGTCCCGATGCGCCGGAGCCGTTGGCGCTGTCCCAACACTACCTCGATGGGGTTGACAGTGCCCTCAACGTCTGGAAGAAGCGCACCGAGGTCGCGCAACCGAACACCCTGGAGGTTTTTCTGCAGCCGGGCCAGCTGCTCCCCCTGATCCCGCAGCTGCGGCACTGGCCGAACCCCAAGAAGGAGGACAACCGCGAGGAGCGTGTGGCGGCGTCCTTCGTGAACTTCAACAGTTGGCGTTTCCTATCGGGCAGTCTGGTCTTCGAACCCAACTCGCTCTCTGTGCTGCTGAACCTGGAGGTCGACAACACCCAGCACACCAGGTTCCTGAGGGACTTCTTCAAAACCGAGCCCGACGACCGTTCCAAGTGGATGGACGAGTTCGTCGGCATGGTGCCGGCGGATGCCGTGGCCGCAGCAGCACTGCGAGTGCCGGCCGAAGGGTTCCTCCACGAGATGTACGAGCAGGCCCTGGAGTCTGCGGAGAAGGAGGTGCTCAACGACGCGTTGCGACAGACCAGCGTCTACAAGAGCGTCACCGACCTCATCGACAAGGTGAAGCACTCCTTCCTGCACCGCGTCGGGATCGTCTTCAGCAAGAACGTCCGCACCGAGCAACTGCGAAAGATCTTCCCCGTTCACGAAGAGACCGCCAAGCCCCAGTTTGTGTGGGTCTTCTGGGTGGCGCCGGGTCGCGAGCAGCCAGTCCAGGAGTTCGTGAAAACGCTGACGAAGCACATGGGAGCCTTCGGGTTCACAGTCCCCTACAAGCTCACCCTGCTGCGCGGATCGTCCGCGGACGTGGCGTACGAGTTCGCACACCCGATGATCGCCGGAACCGGCATGCTCGCGGTCTGCACTTACGGTTTCGGCGCGGGACGCGGCCAGACCCAGTACTTCTTCGTCGGCAACTCCAGCGAACTCATCAAGGGGATGCTCAACGCCCGCTTCGACAAGGTGCCCTCTCTGCGCAACGAGCCTGACTATCAGAACAACTTCGAGCCAGAGCTCCCCAGTGCGGTGAACGGCCTGGTATGGATCTCGGGAAGGCACACCCGGGAGGTGCTGCAGGCGCTTCTCGAGGAGCGGCAGCATGGCGGTGACCGCCCGCCGCCGGAGTGGGACCTTGCCAACCGCCCCGCTGCCGAACAGACGGTGCTCTATCAGAAGTACCGCCAGTACCACAGTCGATCCGGAATCCCGCCTGAGTACCGCCAGCGCTTCCACGACGAGGTAACCCGTGAGCTGGACAAGATGTGGGAGAAGAAGAAGGCGGACTACAGCGCCGAGGGCCGCGCGGAGTTGGAACAGTGGATCCACCTGACCGAAGCCCTTCGCTCCCTCTACCTTCAAGTGATCCTCGATCCCCACAGCCTGCAGCTCACAGGCCGGGTGCTCGCCACGGAATACCGTTAGCCGGTGTCGCTCGAGGGTCCTGGTGCGGCCCGAGGGCCCGGGCAAGCATTGCTTCCTGGGGTTCTGGAGCTAGACTCCCCGGTCCGCTGTGCCGAGATGGCGGAACTGGCAGACGCGCCAGCTTGAGGGGCTGGTTCCCTTCTTGGGAGTGCAGGTTCGAATCCTGTTCTCGGCACCATTCGCACGGCACCGTTCGGAAACGACCGGTGCCGTCGGTTTTTCAGGTCCAAGTGGCCGCTCGCGGCGACACCCGACCGTAACCGCATGCGTCGCTGTCCAGTGATTCAGCTTTCCTGCTGCGCAATACCGTTGCGTTGTCGAACGAACGCCCGATCACAACGGAACTACGCATGCGGGTGCGGAAACGCGCAACGATCAAGGACGTTTGGCGCATCGGTGCTTGCGTCGAGGAGGATCGCGCACGGTGTCCTTCTCGCTAAACTACTCACGATGCCCTCACAGCGAGAACGAGAACGAGAGAGCGTACGCCAGCGGGAATCGGTGCCTTCGGAGGCCACGGTTCTGGCGGCGATCGAGTTGCTTGGCGACGACAACCCGAAGATCGTGGAAGCATGTCGCGATCAGCTGCTGGCTTGGCGTGACCCGGCGCGCCGCCATTTGAACGCTGCCGCCTCGCATCCTGATGCTGTTGTTCGCGTGCGTGTGCGCGCGGTGCTGCGCGCGCTCGACCAGAAGGAATGGTGCTCCTCCGTGGCCACGTTTGCTGCCAACCTTCCCGGCGAGGGTCACCTCGACTACAGGACCCTGGAGCGCGGCGCACTTCTCCTGTCGTCGTTGGGTCGGATGGGGAAAGTGCGCGCCAGCGCCGTGGCGGCGGCATTGGACCACCATGGCGAGGAGTTGAGACGTCGCATCGATGGCAAGTCCACTGTGACCATTGCCCGTCTGCTTTCCGGCTACCTGGCCGGGCGCCAGGGCTACAGCGGCAAGCAGAGCAGCTTCTACAACGCAAGCAACGTGTGTCTCGACACCGTGGTACAGCGGGGTCTGGGCGTTCCGGTGTCCCTGGCCCTGCTCTACATGCTGGTCGGACGTCGCGCCGGGCTGCATGTGACCGGCATTTCGATCCCGGACCACTTCCTGGTGCGGGTGCACGGCAGCAAGCCCGTGCTGCTCGATCCCTACCACGAGGGGCGGTCCGTCACGAAAGCCGATTGCGTCCGCTACCTGCGACGCGCGGGGCTTGGCCTGCACACGTCCTCGTACCTGGAGGATGTGACCGACCGCCAGGTTCTTGGCTACCTGTTGCGGAATCTGAGCCGGGTCTACGGTTATCGTGAGGACAATGACTCATGTACCGCCCTGGAATACGCCCGGCAGGCCCTCATGGGGTCGTAGTCTCACCGTTCTCACCGTCGGCGTTGCCGCGCTGACCCTCGTTGGCTGCGCCGGCCTTTTCCAGCGCGCGCTCCCCGACACGGCTTCCCAATACGAAGTGCAGGCCCGGGGACCGTTGCTGGTGGGCAGCGCCGAGGCGGACATCACGCCCACGGACGTCCAGTACATGGGGGGATACAACATCGCCAGGGTGTCCACCGGCGTGTTCAGCCCGCTGAAGGCCCGCGCCATGGTCCTGATCATGGGCGAGCAGCGGTTCGCGATCGTGGGCTATGACAACCTGGGCATGCAGCGGGAGGATGTCGACTGGGTCAAGCGTGGCGTGACCGGGTTCCCCAACGGCAATGTCCTGCTCTGCGCCAGCCACACCCACGCCGGGCCGGACCTGGTCGGCATGTGGGGGTTCTATTTCCTCACCAGTGGCCGGGACCCGGAATACCTGGCCAAGGTGCGCCTGGGCGTTGCCAAGGCGGTCGCCGACGCGGTCGCCGCGGCCCGACCGGCCAGGCTGGTCCACGGCGTCGTGCGCCTGCCAGACGGGATCATCCGCAATTCCAACCGCAAGGGCCTCTACAACCGCCGTTTCACGGTGATCCAGGCCCAGGACAAGGAAGACAACAACCGGCCCCTTGGCACGCTGCTGCACCTGGCCTGCCACCCGGAGATCTTCCGGCGGGAGAACACGCTGATCTCCGCGGACTTCGTTGGCGGCCTCTGCGACGCCTGGGCGGCCGCCGGACTGGGGCAGGCCGTGTTCGTGAACGGCGAGCTCGGGGCGATGGTCACGCCGCAGTTCCGGCCCAAGAATGCCGAGGGCATCCCTCTGATCGGCAACAAGCTGATGGAGCTGGGACGGACCGCCCTGGCTGGGAGCAAGGAGCTGGTGGTGGACGAGATCGAACTGCGGCGACGGGATCTCTACTTTCCCCTGGAGTCGTCTGGCCTCAAGTTCGCCCGCCTCACGATGGTGATCCCCCGGGAGCTCTACAGCGGCTGCCTGCGCAGCACCATTGGCTACCTGCGTCTGGGCTCCTTCGAGGCAGTCTGTGTTCCCGGCGAGATGGAGCCAGGATTGGCCGCCAGAGTCAGGGCAACGACACACCGACCCGACCTGGTGATCTTCGGCTTGTGCGATGACGAGGTCGGCTACCTGCTGGCTGAAAAGGACGCGCACGATCCGCTCTTCGCCTACGAACGCAGTGTTTCCCCTGGTCCCGCGGCGGGGAGAATCGTGTCCACGGCGCTGGCCGGGGCAATGCCGGTCAGAGCCAGCCCTTAACCGTGGCGTAGATCGGTGTCATGATCCTCATGATCGACAGCAAGAGCCCGATCATGACGATCAGGATCACGATCGGCTGACGCTTCAGCTCGCGGATGACCCTGCCCAGGCTGTTGGGGAACAGGCCCTCGACCACGCCAGCCCCGTCCAGGGGCGGCACCGCAATGAGGTTGATGGTCAAGAGGAGGATGTTGAGGATCAGTAGATACGAGACCGCCAGGCAAAGGCTCTTGGTCAGGACCGTCCGGTCATCGGGAAACGGTAGGACAC
>QJVU01000740.1 GCA_003235605.1 Planctomycetota bacterium
GTCCCACCACCGCCGGAATGTCAAGAAGGCGTTGCGGCAGGTGGAGGTCGAGGTTTGCGGGCGGCCTCTGGATCACCTGGACGAGTGGGTACGGCTCTACGGCTGCCTGATCGCGCGCCACGAGATTCGTGGCGTGGCGGAGTTCTCCGCCACGTCGTTCCGCCAGCAACTTCAGGCGGACGGCCTGGTGATGCTGCGCGCTGTCTCTGCCGGCGAGACGGTGGGGATGATCCTCTGGTTCCTGCACGGCGGTGTGGGCTACTACCACCTGGCCGCGTACACGGAACGTGGCTATCAGGCACGGGCGTCCTTTGCCCTGTTCTGGCGCTCCCTGGACCATCTGGCGTCCCGGGTGCGCTGGCTCAGCCTCGGAGCCAATGCCGGTACCCGTGAGAGTCTCGATGGGCTGAGCAGGTTCAAGGCCGGCTGGGCCACGGGCACCCGCATGGCCTGGCTCTGCGGGCGGATCATGAACACGAAGGTCTACCAGGCCCTGGCCGTCAGGCCTCCCGCTCCGGGGGCGCGGGAGGAAGCCGGCTTCTTTCCGGCGTATCGGAATGTGGATCGCTGACCCCTGGAGTGTGAACGAATCGTGACGCAACATCGTGAGAAGCAGGCGTGCGGCGCAGCGCTAGGGTTGGCACCGAGGGGGTCTATCTCGGACCTGGCCATCCTTGGCGGAGCACCGCTGTTCGACCGCGAGGTCTATGTCGGAAGACCGAACATACCGAACCACGAGGGGGTCCTGGAGAGGTTTGCAGCCGTCCTGCGACGTGGGTGGATCAGCAATGCAGGACCGTGCGTTCAGGAGCTGGAGGAGCGGCTCAGGACCATGATGGGTGTGCGTCACTGCATCGTGATGTGCAATGGCACGGTGGCCTTGGAGATCGCCATCAGGGCCATGGACCTGACCGGTGAGGTGATCGTACCTTCGTTTACCTTCATCGCCACCGCCCATGCCCTGCAGTGGCAACAGATCACACCGGTGTTCTGCGACATCGACCCGGAAACCAACACGATCGACCCGGCGCAGGTGAAGCGGCTGATCACGCCCCGCACTACGGGCATCATCGGCGTACACCTGTGGGGCCGGCCGTGCAACGTCGCAGCACTGCAACGGATTGCGGAGGAACACGATCTGAGGCTGATCTTCGATGCTGCCCATGCCTTCGGCTGTACCTACGAGGGCAGGCTGATCGGCTCGAACGGCGACGCCGAGGTCTTCAGCTTCCACGCAACGAAGTTCTTCAACACCATTGAGGGCGGCGCCGTAGCGACCAACAGCGACGAGTTGGCGAACAAGATCCGCCTGATGAAGAACTTCGGATTCACGGCCTACGACAGCGTGGACTACATCGGTACCAATGGAAAGATGAACGAGATGTGCGCCGCCATGGGTCTGGCAGGCCTCGAGGAGGTCGAGGCCCACATCCAAGACAACTACGAGAAGTACCTGGCGTACCGTCAGGGTCTGGAGGGAATCCCCGGCATCCGATTGGTGGAGCACGCGAGCGGCGAGAGAAGCAACCACCAGTACATTGTCATCAAGGTCGACGCGAAGCAGGCAGGCCTGGACCGCGACAGCCTGGTGTCCGTTCTGCACGCGGAAAACGTCCTGGCGCGACGGTACTTCTACCCGGGTTGCCACCGGATGGAGCCGTACCGCTCCTTCTTCCCCAATGCCGGATTGCTCCTGGCACACACGGAGAAGGTTGCTGCCGAGGTAATCTGTCTCCCCACGGGATCGGCGGTCTCGATCGAGGAGGTGTCCGCGATTTGTGGGTTGATCCGCATCGCGGTGGAAGGGGCGGAGGCACTGCAGGGCCGGATCCCCGCGGACGGCATGCGCTCGCCCCGCTACGGATCGTTCGAGGTGCAGAAGCCGTCCCACTGACGGCCCGCGAAGAGACATCTCGGCGAACCTTGACAGACACGCTGACCGGCTGACAATCGTGTCTCGGAACGCCAGCAGCGATGGAGTACTCGAAGTTCAAGGCGCGCCGGGCTCCCTACCGCGAAGCACTCTCGGCAATCCAGGAGATGGGTTTTGCCTTCTCCGACCTCGTACATTACGGCCCGGCTTTCGCAGGGCACATGGACCTCGCCCGTTTCCTGGCGCTGCACGAGACCTACAAGCGGACGCTGGGCTTGGCCGGGCACATTGCCGAGGTGGGGGTCTGGAAGGGTGCCTGCCTGCTGTTCTTCGCCAAGCTCACCCAGATATACGAGCCGGAGTCGCCGACGCTGGTCCATGGATTCGACTGGTTCAAGGGAACCGTGTGGGGACCAGACGAGCAGACCGACCGGGTCCAGCGGCTTCTGAGGCTGAGCGCCACCAGCGAGGAAGAGAATCGACTGCGAACCGATGCGGAGGCGCAGCAGGCGTACGCGATGGTCAAGAGACTGATCGAGGTGCAGGGTCTCGACCACATTGCCCATCTGCACAAGCTCGATCTGACCAAGGATCTGGATGCCTTTTTCAAGGAACACCCGCATGTCCAGTTCAAGATCGTTCTCTTGGACTCGGGTACCTACGAGGTGACCAGGGCATGTCTCCCACACTTTTGGCCGCGACTCATAAGCGGTG
>QJVU01000437.1 GCA_003235605.1 Planctomycetota bacterium
GGGTCCCTGCGAGGGTTGCAAGGTGCCTCGGCAGAGGTGCGTGGGCCCCGGACGGTGTCGCCGAGCCTGTGGCATTCGATGCAGCCGATCCCCTCCTCGAACCGGTCCCCGCGCACGCGGATCTCGTTCTCAAGCCCGTTTTCCAGGATCGCCACCGAGGCATGGCAGGAGACACATTCGGTTCGCTTCGGGTCCTGGGGGAACAAGGGCCGGTTGTGCCACGCCTGCGAGTGCTCGTCCATGAGCCACTCCTCGTAGATCTCGGCGTGGCATTCCCGGCATTGCCGGTTCGAGGTGAAGGCCGCCGCCTGCTTCTGTGGGGGGGTGGGGACAGGAAGTTGCGAGCGCTGCCGGACGAAAAGGACGAACATACCAAGACCGGCGGCAACGGCGGCCGCGGCTCCATATCGAAGCGCCGGTTTCACTTCATCCTCTGGGCTCGCGTCCCCCGCATGGTGCCGGGCCCCGGCCCGGCACGCAAGGACCCGAGCAACGCGCTCGACCCGAGCGCCTAGCGGGGAGGGGCGGGCGCAGCCGGCGCGCTTCCGAAGTCGTAGCCCGGAGCAGGCAAGAGCCCGAGGCGGTGGCGGGACATGCTGGCCAGGGAGTCCTGGAACTGCTTCCTGCCGGCCGCCGGACCCTGGCCGGTCATCCAGGACAGCAGCCTGCAGCTGGCCGCGGAGACGTCCTTCTCCCGGGCATCCACCAGGTCGAGGAGCATGTCGGCGCCGTCCGACTCGCCGGCAGTGACCAGACAGCGCGCGGCGAAGTACTTCGCATGCGGGCTCATGTAGTGGATCTGACTGCGGACTGCCTGAACGTCGAAGCTCCGGGTCTGCTCGAGGCAGTAGAGGGCTCTGGCCCGAACCAGGGCGTCGGTCTCGGTGCTGGTGACCAGCCGCCAGACTGGCCTGGGATCAGGCAGCCTCCGGCCGGAACGCCCGAGGAGTTCCAGGCAGCAGAGCTGGGCGTTGCCGCGGAGACGTTCCAGTTGGAGGGCGAGCTTCGAGCACGTGTGGCTGTCGATTCTCGTCCTGCCCAGCGCTTGCAATCCGAGCACCGTGCGCTCCGACTGCCCGCTGCCGATCATGTCCCACAGCGCCTGCTGCAGGTCGGCGGGCGGAACCTCGGGGATTGCCCGGATGGCGGCGGCGGCCACGGCTTCTTCGCTGTGATCCAAGAGCGCCAGGACAGCATCCCAGGGGGCATCCTGGCGGTTGCCACAGACCTCCAGCGCCGCAAGCGCCAGCGCCGGAGTGCCTTCGGCCAGGAACTCCGCCAACTGCTCTGGGCTCCAGCGGTCGAGGCGCTCGGCCGCCAGCACGGCTTTTCCACGGACCCCTGGGGGCAGCGTCCCGGAGGACGTTGCCATCTCCGCCAAGGTTGGCCGCAGATCCAACGCGCCCAGGGCGCCGGCGTACTCGATCGCGGGCTCCAGCAGCCTTGGATCGCGCGTCCGCAGGATACGGTGGAGCGGGCCGGCAAACTGGCTGGTCCGTGCAGAGGCCTGGTCCAGGATCCGTTGGCGCTCCCTGGGGTCCCAGGCGCCGCGCAACAGCTCCAGATTCTCCAACAGCTGCTTCGTGGCCTCGGTCCGTTCCAGACCGCGGCCGAGAACCTCGACCCGGGTGGGGACAAGGAACATGGACGCCAGCAGCACGATCCCCACGCACGCGGTGACGGTCACGCCGATCTTGAAGAGCAGGACCTCGTGGAAACGTGGTGCCCGGGGTTGGCTACGAATATCGCTCTCGGTTTCTTCTGCCACGATTGCCATCGGCGCTACCGCGCCAGCTCCTGCCAGCCGATGAAGGCGACGTAGCGGCCGCTGACGGAGTTCGCCAGGGACAGCGCCTCGGCGGAGTAGCGTACGTCCAAGGTGCCCTTGTTCTCGAAGAGCCCCCCTGAGGGCCCCTGCACCATTGCTCCGTAGATCTGGGCGGTGCCGGCGCTGTTGACGATCTTGCCCAGCACGATGATCACACCGTCGAAACGGAAGATACCGCTCAAGTACAGGTCGCCGGTCACGACCAGGATGCCGGCGCCCCGGCTGTTGCCGCCGAAGGTGACGTCACCGCTGCGGTAGGTGATGTTCGCAGTGCCCGCGGCGCCGTCGCCGAACTTGAAGCTGCTGTACATCGTGCCTGTCAGGATGATGTCGGCGCTGTTTCGGAGCTGGGGCACGAGGATCGATAGATCCAACATGGAGGCGGTGCCCACGCTCGGCGTGGGCCCGGCGCCGATCACCTTGTCTTCCTCGGTTGGACTCAGCTCGTTGAGCAGGCGGGCCTCCGTGCCCGGCGGCGTAATGGCGAGGCCGACGACGTCCGGGGCCGCTCCCGGGGTGCCGTCCATGTTCTTGTTGTGGCCGGAGATGAGCGGGGTGCCGGCCAGCCTGATGTGGATGGCCGGATCCTCGAGGGTCACCGCCGCCTGCAAGGGGGGCAGCAGGGGCACCGGACCCAGGTAGGCTGCCACACGGCGGCTGGTGTTGCGGTAGGTTCCGGTGACGATCACCTGGAAGACGTCCTCGTCCTCCTCGTCTATCTTGCCGTCGCCGTCGTTGTCCTTGCCGTCGATCTTG
>QJVU01000577.1 GCA_003235605.1 Planctomycetota bacterium
CACCGCGGACGCTTGCGTGCCCGTGCTGGCATAGATGAGCTGTTGCAGCTTGGCGTTCAGCCCCTCGTTGTATTGCTCGATGTGGGCCAGGATCCGCTCCGCGTTGCTGGAGCTGCCCGTGGTCGTGGCGTCCGTGTTGGACAGGGCCGGGAGAATGAAGTGGTACTCGCGGCCCTGGGCGGCGTCGAGCACGTTGCTGACGTCCGGGTCCGTGGTGCCACCCGTGAAGCTCGTCATGGCCGCAGGGGCCACCGCCTCGGTGGACGACTGGGGCTCCAGCAGACGGCAGATGACCTTCGCGTCGTTGCCGATGCGACCAGCCACCTTGAAGGTGAGGAGCACGATGCCCGCGCCACCACTGGAGGCCACGACCGGCATGTCGTCGTCCAAGGCGTTGACGGCCGCGATGATCTTGTCGCGCACGTCGCTGGTGGTCTCGCCGAGGAGCCAGCCCACCTGGATGGTGCGCCCGACCAGCTTGACCTCCACCGCGTTGTTCTGCGTCACCGCACCCGTGAGGGTGATGGTGGCGGTGGCTGCACCTGCGCCCGGTACCGGGGAGGCGAAGTCCACCAGGGCGGTGGGGAGGGCCGCGTAGAGCTGCTTCGCCATGAGGTGGCCCGGGGTGCCGTTGCCGTAGGCGACGGCCGCCGTTTCCTCACCACCACCAGCGCGGACTTCGGTGTCGTTCGTCAGCGTGCCGGTGCTGGCCTTGGGGGCGATCATCAGCACGCGGAGCGGCCCAATGCTTGGGGCGCCTGCGCCTGCGACCAGGTTGACCTTGAGATAGAGTCCGGGAGTGAGTGTGCCCGGGCTGACTGCGAGGGGGATTGCCATTGTCGATCTCCTTATGAGTTGCCCTTACCGGACTTCTTCGAGGCCGTGGGCGCGGACGCCTTGGCCGGTTGTTCGTCGCCAGTGCTGGGGGCGGGGGTTGGTTGCTGCTCCGGCGTGGCAGCGGGGGCGGCTGGCGCTTCCCCTCGCTGGCGCTTGGCTTCGGCGTCGGCGGCCTTCTGCTTCGCCTCCTGCGCCTTCTTCTGATCGGCCTCGTCGGCCGCCTTGCGCTTGGCCTGCCAAGCGTCGAAGTCTTCCTTGGTCCGCATCTTGAGGGAGCCGTCTGCGACTGCCCGGCGGTACTCCCGGCGGTACTTGCGCCACTCCTGGTCGGGGATGGCCACCACCTGGTCCGGGGACCAGACGATCTTCTTCCCTTGACGGGTGGCGCCGATGTATTGAGCCACTGGCTGGGCCAGTGAAGGGAACCTGGTGACCAGGTGTCCCTCGATAGCTGAAACGTAGACGAACTCTTGCACTTTTGGCCTCCTTGCGAATCTACTCCGAGACGGGGTTCATGTCGATGTCCTGGTTGACCACGACCTTGCGCGCCCCATCACCGTCCTTCTGGAAGGTGAGGATCTCGTTGTGGGTGCGGAGCCAGGGCGTGAAGGTGCGGTCGTCGTAGGGGGCCCAGAGGTGGGTGATGCTCAGCTGAAGGAGGTAGATATAGACGCTCTGATAGCTGGCATTGTCCCCCGCCACCCGGGTGCGGTTGCGGATCTGAACCCCCGACGGTGAGCTGAAGATCTGGCCGTCCACCGCCTGGCGGTCGGTGAGCCAGAAGGTGAGGTCATCCAGGAGCTTGAGGCCCTCCGACCTACGCTGGGGCCCGCTGTCGGTGCGCTCCGAGATCACGAAGACGTCGAACTGCTCCTTGAACAGCTGCATGCCCTGCCCCGCCCGGGTGTTGCCTCGGTTCAGGCTGGACTGCGTGGTGCCGTCCGCCGGCTGCGAACCAGCCCAGCAGAACACCACCGCGGGGAACTTGCCCAGCTCGGCACGGAAGGCGTCGAGGGTGGCCTGGGGCCCGTTCAGTTGCTCGAACTGCGCCATGGACATGCAGCCCCCGAAGTGGGTGGGATCTGCTCCATCGGTGATGTCCGCTTGCAGCACGCCCTCGACTTCCAGGTTGGGGTTCTGGGGGTCGAAGAGGAACTTGGTGCCCCGGGGCAGGTTGTGGCGCTTGCCGCCGATGATGGAGTGGATCGCCACCACGGTGCCACCGGGCTGCACCACCCACCAGCTGCCAGCGTCGGGCTCGTCCTCACTGGCCTTGACGCGCTTGCCGTTGGG
Source organism: Planctomycetota bacterium (assembly GCA_003235605.1). The sequence continues at coordinate 2,131 of QJVU01000577.1, forward strand.
GTACCGCGCCTCCTCGGGACCGAGCGCTACCTTGAAAAGCAAGTCCTCCCGGGCTGCGCCGTTGACGATGGGGATCAGCGCCCAGTTCCGCTGAAGGAAGACGGGGCTCTTGCCCTTGGTCTTGACCAGGAGCTTGCCGGTGGCCCGGGTGCCCGTCACCTGGTGGCTAGCTGCCATCAGATCGCGTGCCAGCTCGATGACGCTGGCTGTTTGGCGCATGGTGTTGCTCATCAGATCATGTCCTTCGCGACGGCCTCGGTCATCACCAGGGCCAGGGTTTCCAGGGCCTTCTCGATGTCGATGTCGAAGAAGTCGCGCTTGGGCACCCCGTCACCCTCCAGGTGATAGCGGGCGTACTCCTTGTTCGTGAAGACCTCGGCATAGTCCGCACCGCTGCCCGGTTGCAGGCTGTTCACCATGTCCCCGGTGTCTTGCAGCATATGGGGGGTCTT
>QJVU01000713.1 GCA_003235605.1 Planctomycetota bacterium
AGCCCGGTCACGTTGCTGCTGGCGGGGGCATGCGATGCCAACGGCACCCACGGCCTGAAGGTTCCGATACCCAAGGACGCGAACCTCATCTGTCAGCGGGCCTACCTGCAGTACTTCCCCTTCGACAAGTCCGCCAACCCCCTGGGCCTGAGTTCCAGCAACTACGGCAGGGTGCTGGTGGGGAACTAGAAAGGACCCAAACGACTGGCTGGTTGGCTGATCGGCTGATTGGCCGAACTGAGCGAGGACGGGCGAACGAAGCCCGGCGCAGTGATTCGTTTGCCAGCGACTCCCGCGTTGAGGCCGGTTTTGCTACGATGCGACAACGCAGAGGTGTTCCCCGCCACCCTGTGATTCTCCCTGTCCCACCCTCTCGTTCATGAAGGAACCCCCATGCTGACAAGAAAACTTGCGACTACGGGACTCTTGACGTGCCTGCTTACCGCGGGCGCTCACGGTCAGAGCCAGTTCATTCCCGACAAAGATGCGACTGCCGGAACCTGCAATGTCATTCCGTTTGGCAACGTCTCGCAGACGGATACGACCTGGAGCAACCAGAAGTACCAGACGATCCTGACGGCGGCGCAGCTCGGCTTCACGACCGCGGGCGCCGGCACGATCTGCGATCTTGCCTTTGCTCCCTGCTCCTCCGGGACCCGGGTGTTCAGCACCATCGAGATCAAGATGGACTACGTGAAGGGCACCACCCTCAGCCAGACCTTCTCCACCAACATCACCGCGTCCGCGGTGACCGTGCTGAAGGCCGCCAACTACGAGTGGCACAACACGGCCAATCAGTGGGACCGCATTGGCCTGCAGAGGAGCTTTTTGTACATCTCCGCGCTCGGCAACCTGTGTATCGAGATCACCGTGACCGGGGCCGGCCTGATCGGCGGCAGCGGGAGTGCAGGCTACCACCGTAGCAGCACGGTGGAACGGCGGTATGCGGTTGGCTGGACGACGGCCTCGGGTCCCCCCGCCCTCGCCAACAACTCGACCGCCAGCCTGGCCGCCGCCAAGATCGAGGTCCTGTTCGGAATGAATGACCTGCACACCTTTGGCTCGGGTTGCGTGGGCAGCAACAGCCAGACCCCGGTGCTGAGCCTCTCCGGCTCCGGGCAGCTTGGCCAAAGCGTTGGCATCGACCTCAGCGGCGCGCTGTCGAACGCACCCTTCTACCTGAACATCTCACCGACGACCAACCAGCCACCGGTGAGCCTGACCCCCTTCGGAGCCGCCGGCTGCCACCTATATAGCCCGGTTACACTCCTGCTGGCGGGGGCGTGCGGCAACACCGGCGCCTTCGGCCTCAAGGTGCAGATCCCCAACAACCAGAGCCTCATCTGCCAGCGGGCCTACGCCCAGTACTTCCCCTTCGACCAGAAGGCAAACCCCCTGGGTCTGACCGCCACGAACTACGGCAGGATCCTGGTAGGGAACTAGTCTGGATCGCGCCGCGACGGTCTGCGCGATTCCCGGTCAGGGCTGGTTCGTAGGCGCGCGTTTCGGCTACACTGCCTCCGCCACGAGAGGGCCCCTTGTCGTGGCGGAATACACGTCCTTTCTTGACACCTCATCTCACAGGAGTCTCCATGCTGCACAGACAGCTGAACACACCCGTCGTCGCCGCCACGCTGCTGGCGTCTTTTCTCGTCCTCGATGCCAGCGCGCAGAGCGTCTTTGTCCCGGACAGCAACGCCAGTTCAGGAAGTTGCAACGTGATCCCGTTTGGCCGCAACTCCCAGACGGATACGACCTGGAGCAACCAGAAGTACCAGTGCCTCATCACAGCCGCCCAGCTGGGCTTCACCAGCGCCGGCGCGGGCGTCATTTGCGATCTGGCCTTTGCTCCCTGTGTGTCAGGCACCCGCGTGTTCCGGACCATCGAGATCAAGTTGGACTATGTGAAGGGCACGACCCTCAGCCAGACCTTCTCCACCAACATCACGGCATCCGCCGCCACGGTGCTGAAGGCTGCAAACTACGAGTGGCACAATACCGCCGCCCAGTGGAACCGGATCGGCCTGCAGAAGAGCTTTCCCTACGTGTCGGCACTCGGCAACCTCTGCATCGAGGTCACCGTCACGGGCGCAGGGCTCATCACCACCAGTACGGCGTTCCCGGGCTACCTTACAGGTGCTTTCGAACGACGCTATGCCTTCGGGTGGACGACGGCTTCGGGCCCACCGGCCCAGGCGGCCAACTCCACCCCCAGCATGGCGGCGCAGAAGGTCGAGGTCCTGTTCGGGATGAACGACCTGCACACCTTTGGCTCGGGTTGCGTGGGCAGCAACAGCCAGACCCCGGTGCTGAGCCTCTCCGGTTCAGGCCAGCTTGGCCAAAGCGTTGGCATCGAGCTCAGCGGTGCGCTGGCGAACGCACCCTTCTACCTGAACATCTCACCGACGACCAACCAGCCACCGGTGAGCCTGACCCCCTTCGGAGCCGCCGGCTGCCACCTATATAGCCCGGTTACCCTCCTGCTGGCGGGGGCGTGCGGCAACACCGGCGCCTTCGGCCTCAAGGTGCAGATCCCCAACAACCAGAGCCTCATCTGCCAGCGGGCCTACGCCCAGTACTT
>QJVU01000383.1 GCA_003235605.1 Planctomycetota bacterium
GCCACCGATCCGCGCGAAGCCAGATGCCAACGGCAAGTTCACCATCGACCCCCTCCCCACCGGCAACGAGATCATGTTCACCGACAACCTGGGCCACCCCGGCTACCTCCACTCCAACATCGTGCCAGCACCATGATGACCAGCACCCTGATGAGAGGAACGGAACAAGGAGCGAGACAGACCATGACGACATCGATTCGGCCACACTGCGCCGGCTGGCTGCTGGTGATCATGCTCACCGGTGGCTTGACCGCCAGCCTGGGCGCCCAGGCGACCCCCACCAGCCTGGTGGCGCCCCCGGGGTATGCCACGAAGGAAGCTCCCAACGCAGTTTTCTGGGCGATCTCGCCGTTCCCGGCGCGGCGACAGCTGATCATTGCGGCAGGCCATCTCACCCCGGCCAGGAACCGCAACCTCAAGGGGCTTCGCGTTCGTCGCAACGGCGGGGACCCTGACACGCTGCCGGCCGGCTCTCTGGAGCTGTCGGTGTTCTTGTCGGAGACCCCCCGAAGCCCCCAGGCAGCCTCCGTTGCGTTCGCGGCCAACCGCGGCAACAACCCCGTGCAGGTGTTCCGCGGCCGTCTCGACCTGCCCGACTCGCCTCAGCCACTGCTGACTCCGGCGCCCTGGACGAACCCGTTCGCCGTGCAGGTGCCGTTCTCTTCGGCCTATGCCTATGGTGGAGGCAACCTCTGCGTGGAAACCGTCACGTCCACGGCGGGGCCCTGGTGGCCCCTGGATGGCCTGCGACAAAACAGTCCCGGGGGTGTCGTGACCTACGGACAGAGCTGCATCTCCGGCCTCTCGGGCCAGCCCGCCGACGCTGATGCCGCCAGCCAGAACATCGGTTCCTCGGCAATCGTCTTCCTCCGCGGCAGCCGCACCCAGGGGAACGGCATGCTGTTGCTCGGCATCGACAATCAGACCCTGGGCAGCGCCCGGTTGCCCTTGGACCTCACCCTGTTCGGCGCGCCCGGGTGCAACCTGTATCTCAACCCGATCGTCACCGCGCCCATCACCCTTGCCGCCCAGTCCGCCAGCCGGGGACACGTCGCTGTGGCCACTCCGGTGCCCTACGACATCCGCCTGGCAGGCCTCAGCTACCACACCCAATGGGTGCTCCAAGAGCCTGGTCACAACTCCCTGGGGCTGACGTTCTCGAACGGCGTCCAGGCCAGCATCGCCCCTTTCCAGCCGCCCCTGGGGATCTCCTGGATCGAGAACACCCAGCTGGCCGCCACGGCAGGTAGGATCCTGGCTGGTCGCACACCGGTGTTGCGGTTCGACTTGTAGACACGTGGATTCGGAGGCGGGCAGACAGAGGTAAGACAGGAGGCAGATCAAGTGACGCGCATTGGCCTGAAGGTCTTCTACCTGCGAACCAGGGAACAGCGCCTCAGCCAGCAGCAGCTGGCGAAGGCGCTGGGCATCCGCCAAGCGACCCTGTCCCACGTGGAGCAGGGGACCTCCCTGCCCAGCTGCGCGCTGCTGCTGCAACTGTGCAAGTTCTTCGATGTCACACCCACCTATCTCCTGGACGACGAGCGGGACCTGGTGCCACTGCCGACGGAACGCTGGGGACTGCGCAATGCACTGGTGACGGTCGGCATGTGGATCGAAGTGCCGGAGGAGGAGGTCGTGGAAACGCCAGATGGCAAACTCCTGTGTCCCCTGCAGCCGAAAGAGGCCTTCTATGACCAGGAGGCGATGGAGCTCCGCGCCGGGAAGAGCAAACCCTCCCAGGGAAGGGCCGCGATCAAGCGCCTCCGCCGCCGCCGCCGCGACGCCAGCGCCGAGCTGGCTCTCGAGCTGCGGCGGGAGCTGCGGACCCACCCCCGGCGGCGGCCGGCGGTACGCGCATAGCGTCGCCGCGTCGCCTCAGCTCGTCGAGGAGCACATGGACCAGCTGCCGGCCGACTCCGTCTGCGGAGCCGACCGGCACCCTGGCCAGTTCGCTGAACTCCCCCACGAGGAGCGGCGCACTGCTGAGGACGCCCGAGACGGCAACCACCCGGTGCCGCCTGGAGCCGAGCCAGCGCAGAGCGAACAGCGCCGAAGTCGCGCACGCTGCAGCCAGCAGCACCCCCTGCACGTGTCTGGTGATCTTCGGGTCGGAAAGCACCCTCTTCGCCTCGCGCTGCAGGAGTCCCCCCTCGACGACAACCAGCACCACGTCGGGCCGCGCCTGGGCCAGGTCGGAGAGCATGGTTTGGAACAGCTCGCGCAACTCGCCGGCGCTGCACCCGTGGCTGCTCAGGAAACCGTACTCGTGCAGGTCACGGCTGCCGTCGAGGGTGAGCGGCTCGGCAGGCCGCGGACAGGTGAGCCTGCACACCGCCACCCGCATCCCGGCGGCGACAAGCCCGGCGCGCAGGTGCAGCAGCACGGAGCGTTCGCCGCAGCCCGCGCTCGCTCCCACCACCAGGAACACGTTCTGCGGCAGCACCCGCAGCCGGCGGGGACGGAACAGCAACGTCCTGAGGTTGAGGCGCTCGCCTCGAGAGTCCAACCCATAACCCAGGAACGACATCCGCGTGAGAGGCCTACCCGGGGGAGACTGGTGGACGTTGCCCACGAGGCCCACCGACCCGACCAAGCTCAACCCGGTCAGGCCCTGCACCCGGGCCTCCAGGGTGCCGTTCAGCTGGCAGTTGCCGAACACCCCCAGGACCTGGTCCCTGGCGGCGAGGCGCCGACGCTCACCGCGTTCGTTCAAGACTTCGCCCGGCCAGGAAACGTCTTGCACCTCGAAGAGCGCCACGTCCCCCGCGCGGGGCCGGCGGAGAACATCGCCGCCGATCATCGGGCCGACCTGCGCAAGGGCCTGACGGGTGGCCCAGGTTCGACAACTGCCGGCTCCTACAGACGGCGAGGCAGGATCCGGGCCGCGACAGGCAGAGAGCAGGGGCTTCGCCATGGGACGAGGCCCCCAGTTCTATACGGATTTCGTATCAACTCAAGAGTTCATACGAAATCAGTATATTCGCTCCCGCGCATCGGGCGGGGAACGTGTCGAGGAACCCGTCAACTGCTGCCGGTTCCTACCGACCGACGTGGCCGCGACGCTCCTCCTTGTCGATGTGGTCGAGGGAGCTCTTGAGGGACTGGACCATCTCCTGGAGCGCCATCACCTGCCGGCTCAGATGCTCCACTCGCCTGTTCAAATCCTCCTCACGCCGCCTCATGTCCTCGCGCTGCGTCATGTCCTCGTGCTGGTGTCGCGCCATCTCGGCCTTCTCGCGACGGGCGACGTCGTGCTCCGCCCGGGCCCGGCGCCGCTCGGCAGCCCGCGCCACGTCGAGAGCCTCGTACTCAAATGGCTCACCCTCGCGAGGCCTGGCGGGGACCTCCTCGATCGTCTCGACGGCCGCGCGCGGCCTTCTCTTCATGGCTGGCCCGCGCATCTTGTGCGCAAGCCGCTTGGCCTGGTGGACCAGGACCTGGGCCTCTTCTTCGAACCCCCCTTCGCGCAGCTCCGCGGCCAGCGCCAGCATCTTCTTGACGTGGACCTGGGCGCGCTGGTTCTGTCGCTGCCTGTGGAGCTCGGGTTCTGTCGCCACCTCGGGCGGCCGCGCTGCCTCCGGGGGTCGCACTGCCTCGGGTGGCCGAACCACCTTGGGTGGCCGCACGGGCTCGGGAGGCCGGACCGGCTCGGGGTCCTGGGCCGGGAGACCATGGACACTGCAGAGCAGGCCGGCGAGCAGAGCCCATGTCACGATGCGGATCGAATGGATCATGTCTATCTCTTGCGGTTGTTGCTGTCGGGTTTGTGGAAGTGTTGCTTGGCGCGGACGGTCACGATGACCTCCCGCTGCAGGACGCGTTGTTCGGTCTGCAGCTGACGGAGGCGATGTTCGAGCTTCTCCACGAGCGGAAGCACCTTGGAGCGGTACGCTGAGCCCTCGAGCCGAGCACGAATCGCCTCCAGGTCGGACTGCAGGTTCCCCAGCGGCGCCTCCAGTCGCCGCAACGTCCTCAGCCTGGGATCGGCGACGATCCCAGGCTCGAGTCCGCTGTCGTATCCTCCCGCGGGTCCCCCGCGGGGGGTAGCTCCGAGCGCTACCCCGGGCACCGCCAGGGCGACGGCGACGAGGCCGACCACCACGCTGGCCAGCAACGCGCAGCGTCCCACCTTGCTGGGAGTTCCAGGCTTAGCCAGGATCCGTTCCACGCGACGGCGAAGCGCCGATCCCGCCACCGCCATAGCGTTCACGCCGGCGTAGGCTGGCACCGCCTGCGAGGCCACAGCGTAGCTTTCCGCCACGGTCATCAGAGCGTTTGCCATGCGTAGCCGGGAACCGCAGAGACGCACGGCCCAAGCATCGCAGCGGAACTCCGCCAGCTCTCGGAGGTGGCGGACAGCCAGCCGGTTCAGCGGCTGCAGGAAGCCCACCGTCACGGCTGCTGCCTGCAAGAGAAGCCAGAGCGGATCTCGTGCTCGCAGGTGGAACAGCTCATGAGCCAGCACGCAGCCTTGCTGGTCGAAGTCCATGTCCGCTGCCAGCCCTGCCGGCAGACAGACCTCGGGCCGCAGGATTCCGAAGGCCATGGGGCAGCGGATTCGGCTCGAAGTGGTCAGACGTATCCCGGGCGGCATGCCGGCGCGCCGGGCGAGCTCGCCGAAGCAAACCAGCAACGGACCGGGGGAAAGTGCCACCCGGTCTGCCAACCTCCGCTGAAGCCGCAGCCGACGCCCGCCGTGCAGCACCCAGAGCCCCACCACGCCACCAACCCAGACCGCCAGCAGGAACCGCAGGCATGACGCTGCATCCCAGACGGTGTGCTCCGAGACGGCCTGCGGTGGGGTTGCGACCGTGGCTACCGACGAGACCAGAGTCAGCGCCGGCGCCGATTCCAGCGGCGCGTCCAGGCGCAAGGGTGACGCCGGCGCCGGGTCCGTGGGGATGCTCGTTGCGATGGACCAGAGACCCAGGCCAAGGTTCGTTTGCACCAAGGCCGTGGCGAAGCCGCCGAACAAGGCGACCCGCCAGAGGATCTCGGCGTTCTCCGACGGGACTCGCCACAAGCGCTGGAGGAGGAAGGCCATGCCCAGCAGCACGGTGCTGTGCAGCAGGTAGGTGCCGAGCCAGCTGGCCAGGGTCATCGCCAGCGTGCTATCCACGACCTTTCCTCGGCGGACGGGTCTTGAGCTCCTTCTCCTTGGCCCGGATCAGGGCCTTGATCTGGGCCAACTCGTCCGGGTCCAGAGCCTCTTCTTCGAGGAGATGGCTCACCATGGCGGAGGCATTCCCGGCAAAGACCCGGTCCACCACGTCCGCCACCAGGTTGCGTTGCACCTCATCCCGTTGCACCGCGGCCCGGTAGACGAACTGCCGCCCTTCCGTGCGGTGCTTCACGAGGCCCCGGTCCTCCATCTTGCGGAGCATGGTTGCGATCGTCGTCAGCGCCAGCCGCCGCCTGCGGAAAGCCCCGTGCACCTGGGCCACCGTGGCTTCCCCCAGCCGCCAGAGCTCGCGGAGGATGGCCAGCTGCAGGTCGCCAAGGCTGCGGGGTTTCTTCATAGGTACAACTACCTCGGTAGTTCTACCCCGGTAGTTGAGCAAAAGTCCCTGCGGAACGCAAGCCAGCCGGTCAGGTTTTCGGCTGACCCGGCTCCACCTCCACCAGGGCGTCCGGGTTCCAGGTGGCGATCCGAGCACCGTTCTGGAACAGCTCCAGGATGCCGATTCCGCCATGGGGAAGGTTCAGGCTGACGCAGCGTGACAAGCGCATCCCCAGCATCGCCGCCGCGAACCCCGTGAGCATGCCACCGGAAGTCACGACGGCCAGGGTGCGGCCTGCGCTCTGGGGCGCAACGTCGGTCCACCAGCCCAGCATCCGTTCCACCGCCTGGCCCAGGCTCTCTCCATCCGGCGCCGGCGCCTCGCCGAAGTTCTGGAAGAAGCTGCTCACCTTGTCGGGTTCCTCGGTCATCAGGTCGTCCCAGGCCCGGCCCTGCCACCTACCCATGACCTGATCGCGGAGGCGCTGGTCCTGGATCAAGTCGGCCTGCCGGGTATCGGCCAGTGCCTGGGCAGGCTCCCGGCACTGCGGCTGGTCCGAGGTGAACACCCGGTCCAGGGGCACCTGCCGCAGCAGCTCGAGCCAGTGCAGGACCCAGGCCCGGCCGCGACGGCTGAGGGCAGCGGCGCCGGAGCCGACCGCCAGGTCCCTGTGCTCCTTGGCCAGCTCCGGGTGACGCAGCAGGATCAACCGGCAGAAATCAGTGACGTCTGATAGCACGACCCGAGGCTCGGCCCTGTGTTCGCGGATGTCAAGCCCGGATGTCAAGCCTCTGGATCGGGCCACCCACAGCTCGTAGCCTGCTGGCCCCTCCACGATGTTCGACACCCTCAAGACCGGAATCGACGGCCTGGACGCGATCCTGGGCGGTGGCATCCGCTACCCCAAGGGCACGTCCTGCTTCGTGTTCGTGACCGGCGGCGCCGGGTCGGGCAAGACCCTGCTGGCGCTGGAAATGCTGACCCGCAAGTGGCTGGAAGCCGAGGACGGTGCCACGCTGCTCTATTACTCGGTGGAGCACCAGCCAAGGACGCTGCACGCCAAGCTGTCCGCGGACTTCGATTTCTACGGCAGCGACGCCGAGATCACGGTCCTTCCTCAGGAGGTGGCCCACAAGGTCTGTCTGGAGGCGCGCTCCGGAGACCGCAGGACGCGGTTGGTGATCACCCAGGCGGACACGGCCAGCCTCGAGGACGCCAAGGGTCCCAGCCTCCGCGTGGACGTGGACTGGATCCTGGCAGAGATCGGGAACTACCACCTGGGTGGCAAGGTCGAGATGGTCTGTATCGACAACGTCGGCCTGCTGCTGACGGACCTCGACTACTTCGGCAAGCGGCACAAGCTGCTCGAGACCAGGCGGGCCCTGATGTCGAAGCAGATCCACGGGATTTTCGTCCATGAAGAGGATCGAGCCCGCAGCCTCAAGCTCCCCAGCGCAGAGGAGCTCTCGACCGACCTGCTGATCCAGCTCTCCTACCAGGAGGAGATCGGCAACTTCAAGGCGCGACTCATGGAGATCGCCAAGGCACGCCACCAGTACTACTACCGCGGGTTGCACCACTTCTCGATCGCCGGGCTCGGCGTCAAGCGGGACTACTACCTCGGGGCACGCAACGAGCGCGGTCCCGGAGTGCACATCTACCCCTCCGTCGCGGCACAGCTGTCGATGGCCAGGGACAAGGCCGGGTTCACCGTCCCCAGGCGGGAGAACGACGCGATCGACATGGGGCACCCCGACATCAATGCGGCTTTCGGCGACGGGCTTCGCCCACCGCATGGCTCTTCCACGGTGCTGTTGGCCGAGCCCGGCACCAGGTACACCTACCTGGTGCTGCGTTTCCTGGTCGCGGAGAAGGCCCAGGATTCCCCGACACTGATGGTCTCCACCCAGGAAGACCGGGACGCCCTGCGCCGCATCTGCGCGGCCGAAGAAGCCCTGCGAGGACACACCCTGGACGAGAACCGGAGGTTTCAGCGGCGCTTCCGCGTCCTCTACCTGCACCCGGAGTACATCAGCGCCGGCAAGTTCCTGTGGGACATCATGCGGGTCGTGGTGGGCGGACACGGTCAGCCGCACGACCAGCCGGTCAAGCGCATGGCGTTCGACAACATCTTTCGCCTGAAGGACCGGTTCCCGTTGATCCGCGATCCACGCTTCATGACCCGAGCGCTGCTGGATCTGCTGCGCTACAGGGGCGTCACGCCGATGTTCGTCGACCTGGTCCCACCTCGCGCATCGCGTGCTGGCTCGGACTTCGATCCGGCCCCTTACATGACCACGTTCGACAATGTGCTGCACCTCTACCTGGAGGAGGTCGATGGCGCCCTGACGCCCAGGATCCGTGTGCTGAAGTCGACGGCGCGCGAGTTCCTGCGGGCACCGGTGAACCTGACCTACTACAGCGGCAGCGCCGACACCTAGTCCGCAGCGGCACCGGCCCGGTGGCCCTCGACGATCTGCTCGACCACCATGGGATCGGCAAGGGTGGTGATGTCCCCGAGGTCGTCGTACTGGCCCACGGCCACGTTCCGCAGGATGCGCCGCATGATCTTGCCCGAGCGTGTCTTCGGCAGGCCGGGGACGACCTGGATGCGATCGGGGGTGGCGATGGGGCCGATCACCTTCCGCACCTGTTGCTTCAGGATCTGGACCAGGTCACGCGTGCCGTCGGCCTGCACGTCCCCCTTCGGAAGGACGAACGCGTAGATGCCGGTGCCCTTGATCTCGTGCGGCATCCCCACCACCGCGGCTTCGGCCACGGCCTCGTGGGCTACCAGCGCGCTTTCGATCTCGGCGGTGCCGAGGCGATGGCCGGATACGTTCAGGACATCGTCGACGCGGCCGGTGATCCAGTAGTAGCCGTCCCCATCTCGGCGGCAGCCATCGCCCGT
>QJVU01000330.1 GCA_003235605.1 Planctomycetota bacterium
GATCGCGGCGGGCGCCGCAGGCAGGCCGTCCCTGATCAGCAGGCTGAAGGCGCTGTTGCCGAGTTGCGGGAGGCCTTGGGCCACGAGCGACGGCACCCTCGCGCCGGTGCCGGGGCAGCCCCGGCCGTACGGGGTGACTGCTGGCGTGGTGGACCGCACCAGCAGCACCCAGTCTCCGCTCGGGCTGCTGGGGGGCGTGCCCAGGGGACGCTGCCCACCGGCGGTCACGGTGGCCACGCTGCCGAGCTGCAGCGCGCCGCCGTTGCGTGGATCGTACCATGCAACGGTGAACGAGCCGGACCGTTGGGTCAGGTCGAGCTTGATGGGAGTGGTGCTGCCGGCCGGCAGGTAGATCACGAAATGCCGCGGACCGGCCAGGCACCATCCCCCGGACACGAGACGGTCGTCATTGGCCAGGTCCTGGAAGGGCACACCGTTCTTCTTGAAGAATACCAGCGCGTGGCGGCACTGATCCCACCAGCGATCCCGGCTGCGGAAGTCACTGCAGGACAGATCCGAGTGCGCGAACTGGTAGCCGAAGTAGCTTTCGATTCCGGCGCCCCCCGCCATCAGGTTGCCCCACAGCACATCCTTGCGCGCTGAGTCGTGGGCGGAATCGTTGGCATCCGGCAGGATGCCGCTCCCCGCTGGACCCTGCTCGTCGTTGGCCACCACCCACGCTCGGCCCGCGGACGCTGAGTTGTCCCGCCAGGTCTTGGTGTCGAGGAACACCAGGTTGGGGGACGACTGCAGGGAGGCGCCGGTCAGCTGGGAGTTGCTGCCGAGCAGAGGTGTGTACACCGAGCTCTTCGAGCTGGGAAAAGTGTGGACCACGATGGGGTGGTGGTACGGGTCCAGGGCATGAAAGTAGCTGGCGAAAGCCTGCAGCTGTGCGGTGGTGTTGGTGTTCTCTTCGCCCAGATTCCAGTTCAAAGCCAGGTGGTGGGCAAAGCGCGCGATCAGCTCCCGGTAGTAGAGTCGGCGCTCGGTCCCCAGCGCGCCGCCGTCCATGTCCTGGTCGTTCTCGGTCTCCTGGGTCTTGAAGTGCAGGTGCAGGCCGACCGTGTCGGCGTGGGCCATGACGATCTCCCACTGATCGAGCTTGGAGCAGTCCAGCCGCAGGCGGTCCCGGGGATCGACGTACGGGAAGACGTTCTTGTCGTCGCCGTTGTGGCTGTAGGTCAGGAAGGAGATGGCGTTCATTCCCTTCTCGGACAGGTAGTTCAGCGCCCCGATGAGACCCTTGCCCAGGCCTTCCCGCCATGTCGGGTCGCCGCTTCGCCAGTCCTTGACGTGTGGTGCCCAGGTCTTGCGCCAGCCCCCGTTGTTCGGCGTGTTGTCGATGTCGCTGTAGGCCAGCAGGTTCTCCGGCGAGTCCGCGCCGGCTTTCAGGAAGAACTCGCCGTTGGCGAACTGCAGATGGTGACGGCCCACGTAGCGGAGCCGACCCTTGCCGCGGTGATCCCGCCCGGTCTTGTCGGTCGGGAGCACGGTGAAGGAGCCGCTCACGCCATCGAACGGCTGCAACGCGTTGCCAGCATTCGGGCTCTGGGCTGTGGCCACGCTGCTGCCGCTCCGGAAGGACACCGTGAACGTCCATTTGCCTGCGTGATCCGGGCTGAGGTGGGCTCTCCACTTCCTGCCGGACGTTGCCGAGCTGTTGGCGGCGTTGCCATCCGCCGCGAAGTAGCCTGGCACCACGTAGTTGAGCCCCGTGTCCACGTTCCGGAACGCCACATCCATGCGGTACGACAGGAAGGGATTGCTGGTGTCGTCCTCACTGGCTTTGGGGCCGTCCAGCGTCAACGTGATGGCGTGCCACTGGCGCAGCCCGCCGGCTGCCGAGATCTGGACGTTCTGAGCGATGACCGGAGCGTTCGGCAGAACCGTGGCAATCACCGGCAACAAGGCAACCGGCAGCCGGTGGCGGGGGATCAGGGATCGGGATCTGTGATCCATCGAGGCTGCAACGGGCCTTGGAGCCGCTGAGCGTAGGTCGGGCCACTTGGCCCGTCAACCTGATCGGGCCCGGGGAGAGACGCCTCGTGCCCCTGTGCCCCCTGGTCGCAGGATCTTCTCAAGTCGAGACAAAGACCCTGTCGAATTGCTTGGCAGAGGTCTTATGGGCAGCATGAGGGAAAAGAGAAAGCTCCTGATCTCGAGCCCGGAGCTTCAAGGACGGATGACAATGGCAATCATCTGGCCGGTGGCTCTGCTCATTGCCGGGAACAGCGCAATCCTGTCCATCCTGGCGTACCATGCCACAGCGCGCGACCTCGACTGGTTGTACGCACCCCTCATCGTGGGCATCGGACTGCTGGTGCTGGCCGGTGGGTTCTTCCTGTTCAACACCGTCAAGGTCTCGAACCAGGTCCTCGGACCGCTCGTGCGCATCCGCCGTGTCCTGGAGGAGCACAAGCAGGATCGCCGGCAGCGTATCCGTCTGAGAAAGGACGATTTCCTCATTGAGCTCGCGGACGACATCAACAGGCTGCTGGACTGGGTCGAGGAGAGGGAACGATCGCAGCAAGCCGGTGCCCGCGAGCAGGTAGAGGTATGACCATGGCCCGA
>QJVU01000611.1 GCA_003235605.1 Planctomycetota bacterium
AGCCGGGCTGTGGCTCCCGGGGACTTCCTGAGCCTCTCCACTGCTGCATGACCACCCCTGCATGACCACCGCTGTGGACAAGCTTCTGGGGCCGAAAGGCGTCATCGCCGAGCGCCTGGGCGACTACGAGGAGCGCCCCCAGCAGCTGGACCTGGCACATGCCGTGGCCCAGGCCCTCGCAGGCGGCACCCACCTCCTTGCCGAGGCGGGAACCGGCGTCGGCAAGTCCTTCGCCTACCTCCTGCCTGCGATCCAGCACGCCATCCACCACCGGGACGAGGGCCCGGTCGTGGTCTCCACTCGCACCATTGCGCTGCAACAGCAGCTGGAGCAGAAGGACCTGCCGTTCCTGCAGTCGGTGTTGCGGTCGGCCCTGGACCTCGACTTCTCCGCGGTGGCGGCGGTGGGACGCAACCACTACCTCTGCCTGCGGCGACTGCACCTGGCCCGCCAGGAGAGCAGCTTGTTGTTTGCGGACCCCCACCGGCAGTCGCAGCTGACCAGGGTGGTGGGGTGGTCGCTCTCGACCAGTTCCGGCACCCGCATGGCGCTCCCCGAACCGGTTGCCAACGAGGTCTGGGAAGAGGTGCGCGCGGAGCACCAGAACTGCCTCCATCGGGCCTGCCCCTACTACGAGCCCTGCCACTACCAGCGCGCCCGTCGGAGCATGGCCGGGGCCAACATCCTGGTGGTGAACCACGCCCTCTACATGGCCGATGTCGCCCTGCGCATGGCCGGCGCCGCCTACCTGCCCCCCCACCGCGTGGTGATCTTCGACGAGGCCCATCACCTCGAGCGGGTGGCTACCGAGGGCCTCGGCCTCTGCATCACTGGCAGCATGCTGCGCTGGCACCTGAGCCGCCTGCACCCCAGGCACCGGGCCCGGAGCCTGCTCACCCGCTACGGCACCCCCCGCGCAGCGAGCCTGGTGCGCCAGCTCTTTGCGGCCGGCGACGGTTTCTTCGCGGACCTCTCCCGACGACTGGAGGAGAGCAACCAGAGGGACCAAGTCACCCAGGGCCTCGGCACCACCGTCCTGGAGGGGGGCGAGGACCTGGCCGCGCTGCTCACGGATCTGGCCGCGGAGCTCGCCCACTGTGCCGATGCCGTCGAAGCCATCGATCTCCGCACCGAGTTGCACGCCCGCGCCCGGGGATTCTCGAACATGCAGGTGGCCGTTCGCTCGCTGTGCCATCCCCTCGAGCCCAACATGGTGCGGTGGCTCGAAGCCACCCCGAGGGGACCGGCGCTGCGGAGCGCCCCCCTGGACGTGAGCGCGGCTCTCGCGCAACACGTCTTCGACAGCTCCCACACCTGCATCCTCACCAGCGCCACCCTGGGTAGCCGCGCGGCGGTGGACGATGCGCTGGACGATGGAGAAGAGGGGGAAGACGAGGAGGAGGACTTCCGTTGGTTCCGGCAGCGTCTCGGCATAGCCCACGCCAAGGCCCTGCGCCTGGGCTCGCCCTTCCGGTACCGGGAGCAGGTGCGCGTCATCCTCGAGGAGGCGCTCCCGGATCCCGGCAGGGACCCCGATCAGTACCTCGCAGAGGCCCGCCACCGTGTCCTCCACCACCTGGTGGAGAACGATGGGCGCGCTCTCGTGCTCTGCACGTCGTGGCGCTTCGTGGAGGCCCTCTCCGAGTTCCTGCGCCCGAACCTCGCGCACCACGGCATCCACCTCCTGGTCCAGGGGGAAGCACCGCTCCCCCGTCTCCTCCACCAGAAGCAGCAGGAGCCGCGCACAGTCCTGGTGGGCACCGACAGCCTGTGGGAGGGCATCGACATCAAGGGAGACTCCCTCACCCTGGTGATCCTGACCCGCTTCCCCTTCGCCCAGCCCGACCACCCCTTGACCCGGGCCCGCCTGGCCCGGATCGAGGCCCGGGGGGGAAGCCCCTTCTGGGAGCACACCCTCCCGGAGGCCCTGGTGAAGTTCCGCCAGGGCTTCGGCCGCCTGGTGCGCAGCAAGAGTGACACCGGCAAGGTAGTGGTCCTGGACCCTCGGGTCCGCACTCGGCGCTACGGCGAGGAGTTCCTAAGAGCCCTTCCCACGGGGCTTTCTGCCCTGGACCAGGAACCCCTCTAGCTCCGGCCGGAAAACCGGCAAGGACAGCTGAACAACCAGCCTCCCCAGGAGGTAGCTATCGCATCAGTTGCATAGTGATATCATCTCACCAAAGGAGCCAGAGGAGTCCTGCGATGACCCAAACCCGTTCCGAAGAGATCAGCCTCAAGAACCCCCTGCCAGGCCTGTTCGTCCTGCTGCTCGCCCTCCTGGTCAGCCCGATCGCCTCGATCGGCTTGTTCATCCTGGCGGCCATGGCCGACAGCCGCGGTCAGGAGCCCTGGGTGGCGGCCTACGTCCTGCTCGGCATCGGCAGCATCCTGGTGGGCATCCTGCTCTACCGGATGCTGGTGCTGGTCAACCCCAACCACGCCAAGGTGGTCGTGCTGTTCGGCCGCTACAAGGGGTCGATCCTCCGGAACGGCTTCTTCGCGGTGAACCCGTTCACGGTGCGGAAGGACGTCTCCCTCAGGATCCGCAACTTCACCAGCGAGACGTTGAAG
>QJVU01000464.1 GCA_003235605.1 Planctomycetota bacterium
ACATCCCGTTGCTGCCGGTTGCGCAGGCGATAGCCGTGCCCTGCATCGTGCTCGACGAAGCAGAGGGTGCGCATGCCGTCCCATTTGACCTCGAACAGATGCTCCGGAGAGTCGAACGGCTTGCCCGACGCACAGAGCATCGGCGGAACGAACTCGGGAAGTCGCATGTACGGGAGCCTGGCTCCGATTCTACGTGAGTTGCTGCAACCGGCCCAGTTCGTAGCAACCGGTCCCGAAGCGAGCCTGGCTCCGCGCTACCCGCTCTTCTTCTTCCTGGCCTTCTTGGTGGCCGTGCTGGGAGCCATCTTCTTGCCGGCAGCGGCCTTGGCCTCGGCGACGCTCTTCTTGAGGGCATCCATGAGGTTGATGATCTTCGGCTCTTCGTGCTCGACCGCCTCGACGATCTCCTTGCCATCGACCTTGAGCTTGATCAGCTTGCCCAGGTTCTCGATGTACTCGTCCTTGTAGGAAGCGACCTTGAAGTCCTCCACGAAAGACGCGCTGATGAGCGTGCTGGTGAGCGCATTCTCCTCGTCGGACATCTCCTGCTCCTCGAGCTCGCGGGAGAACTCGTCCATGGCCTTGACCTTCTTGGCGTAGTGGAGAACGGTCATCACCAGCATGTTCTCCATCGGCCGTAGGAGCACGAGCTGCTCGCGACCGGAGATGACGACCGTGGCGACCGCATGGACGTCGGCGTCGCTCATGCCCTTGTTGAGAAGGGCGTAGGGCTTGCCGCCTGCAACGCCCTCCGGCAGCAGGTAGTAGGTGCGGCCGGCGTAGTAGATCGGATCCACATCTTCCGGCCGGACGAACCCGCGGATGTTGATCGACTTGTCCGACTCCTTGCGGAGCTTGGACACCTCCTGGGGATCGATCACGACGTATTGGCCCTTGGTGAACTCGTAGCCGCTGACGATCTGGTCGTTGGACAGCTCGCCATGCTCCGGGCAGACCTTCTGGTACTTGACCCGGCTGTTGCACTCCTTGTGGAGCTGATTCAGCCGGATCTCCTCGCTGGTGTTGTTGGCGGTGAACGCCTTGACCGGTACCGAGACCAGGCTCAGCTTGATGAAGCCTTTCCAACTGGAGCGGGGAGCCATGGGTACACCTCCTGGGGCGAGAGCGCCCAGAGACGGGCGGCAGACCATACCATCGGCCGTAGGGATGGCGAGCCCGGAGCCGTCTTCCTGGGGCTTTTCGAAGGCTTGCGGACTTGCAACCCGCCATGGCATGGCGTCGGTACACCACCACTTGTGGTCCGATCGGCCCGCATGGGACCCCCTCCTGCTACTATCGGGATCTGGCCGCGGCCCTACGGCCCTCGTCCGTTTCCCTTCGCCCCACGTTCGTCCCTTCGCCCCACGAGAACCTCGTCATGAAGAGCCTGTCTGCTGCCGTGCTTCTGGGCCTGTCCTGTCTTGCTGCCTGCAGCACGTCGCTGCTGCTCGACAACGAAGAGGGTCGCGGAGACCGCAAGGGTCGCGCAAACCGTGAGGGTCGCGAAGATCGGGACGGCCACGAGTGGGAGGGGTACGAGGAGCGGGAAGGTCACGAGGAGGGCAAGCCCCACCCCAACGCCGTCAGGATCCGGGCCGCCCAGCGGCGCAGCGAAGACGGCACGATACCGGCGAACGCCATCGTGGTGATGAAGGAACAACGCGACCGGATGGTGGCGATGCAGGGGCCGATGAGCGCTCCGCTGCTACAGAACTGGCAGTGGCTCGGGCCAGGGAACATAGGCGGGCGCATCCGCGCCATCGCCATCCACCCCACCAACACCAACATCATGTGGATCGGCTCGGTGTCCGGAGGGATCTGGAAGACCACCAACGGTGGCACCTCGTGGTTCCCCCTCGACGACTTCGCGCCGGTGATGGCGGTGAGCGACCTGGACATCGACCCCAAGGACCCGAACAGGATCTACGCGTCCACCGGCGAGGCCGGTTTCTTCGACACGGTGGCGGGCAGCTCGATCCTGGCCGCGGTCAAGGGCGCGGGCATCTTCGTCACCACCGATGGCGGCACCAAGTGGAGCCAGCTGGCCAGCACCAAGGGCACCGACTTCGAGGCCGTGAACCGCCTGGCGATCTCGCCGAGCGACAACAAGGTGCTGCTGGCGGCAACGACCACGGGCATCTTCCGCAGCACCGATGCCGGCGCCAACTGGTCGAAGCGGTCCTCGGTGAACACCATGGACATCGACTTCCACCCCAGCGACGGCAAGCTGGCGATCGCGGGCGCCCGGGACGGCGTGCCGGCCTATTCCACCGACGGCGGGGTCACCTGGAAGAGCGCCACGGGCATTTCCACCAGGCAGCGGGTGGAGGTGGCCTACGCGCCGGGCAGTCCGGGAACCGTCTATGCAGCGGTCTCCCAGAACGACAGCATGCATGTCTACCGCTCCACCAACGGCGGCCAGAGCTACTCGGCCCAGTACACGGGCTCCGGGCTCCAAACCTACTCCCGCTACAACAACGTCATCTGGGTGGATCCCTCCGACGCGGCCACCTTGCTGGTGGGCGGCGTGCGGCTCTACCGGAGCACGAACAGCGGCGCTTCGTGGCAGA
>QJVU01000026.1 GCA_003235605.1 Planctomycetota bacterium
TTGCCAACATGAACCTGACGCCGATCTGGGTCGGCTTCACCTTCCCTACCGGTGAGCGGAGCCGCGACAACCTGCGCTACACGCTGCACAGCCTGCAGCTTCCCGGGGGAGTTGCCCGCATCGGCACCACCCGCAGCGTCCACCACTTCACCGGCGAGGTGCCAGGCATGGTGCTCACCGGACTTGTGGAGCGCGACGGCAAGCGGCGCCACGACGCACTGGCGGAGGTGATGCAGCTCGCGGAGCCTGCTGGCGAGTGGGCCGAGCTCTACGACGCCGCCGGCCGGGAGGTCGCTACGGAGCACCAGGACTGGCCCAACCGACTGTGCCCTAACGAGTCGGGAATCAACATGGACGCGATCTGGTTTGCGTTGACCGGCATCCGCCACGCCAGCGTCCCGAACTTCGATGACGACAGCATCAAGGTGAAGATCCGCATGGCTCCGGACATGACCTACTTGAAGCTGTTGAACCTTCGCAAGGACGGTCGAGCCTTCAACCTGGACTTGGTGGACAAGCCGCGGTTCCTGACCCAGGACGAGCTCAAGCGGCAGCAGAACCTGCCCCCGGACCAGCGGCGGGACCCGAAGAAGAAACACCGCCGCATCCACTTCCACATGGAACTGGCCTGCGACAACCCTCCGAAGGGCTACTGGCAGGTGGATGCAAACGTCGTCGGCACGATGTTCGTGCGCTACCTACGCAAGGAAATGCCCGTAACGGAAGAGGAGTTCTGGAAGGAAGACCAGGAGGAGTACTTCCCCGGTGCTGTCGCCTTCCACAACAAACCTCCTGCGCCCAAGGCCGCGGTGGAGGGAGCACAGACTCTGCTGCTGACCAATCGCAAGCTGGCAGCGGACCTGTGGCGCGACGTGGAGGGCAACACCATAAAGGACGTTACCGTCGTCGACACCGGCCTGCCGCTGTCCCTGGAGTCCCTGACCTCGCTGTTGTTGGATGGAGACGGTGCGCCGCGACACAAGACACTGTTCCTGGACATTGGCTACGATGCATCCGATGCACGCACCTATCGAGACCACCGCTTCTGGCAGACGAAGCTCTGGCAGGACGCCCTGAAGAAGTTCCGTGACGGCGGCGGCCAGGTGCTGCAGGTGCGCCCAGTCGAGACCTTCCAGGTGCAGAAGTCGGATGGCAGCTTCGCGGCTGTGCTGGCGAAGGAAGGCCGACTCGAGCTCGACGCCGGACAGGTTCCAACCGTCGTCCGGGTGCGCGTCGACTCCGACCGTGATCGGGAGGTGGTGCTGAGGACCGGTACCGGCTGCGGCTACACCTTGGTGGTGAACGGGAACGAGATCGTGAGCGAGGAGGCAAGTCGCATGCCCCTCCCTGACCAGGACGCGGAGGTCATCGATCTCAAGAAAGGCGACAACAACATCGACCTTCGCCTCAAGGGCAACGGTCAGCCGGTTGTCTACTGCCGCATCACCGACGCACGCGGGCGTCCGATCCGCGGAGTGCAGGTCAAGTAGCGGACCGACCTAGCGGCGCCCCCCGCGGGGCGACGGGTCTGTCGGAGAGGCATGGTCCGCCTCCCGCAACACCAGGTAGAACTGCATTTGTGTCGGCGCCCGCCCGGCGTCGGGCCTGGGGGCGGCGAAGCTGGTCCCGCCCGGAAGGGGACCCTGGCGTAGCTCCTGGCCGACCACGCCCCGCTTGGACCTGCCGAGGAACGTCTTCAACTGCTGGAACAGATCCTCCACCTCCAGCGAGTTCCCGATCACCAGGAGCAGCTGGTCCCCTGGTTCCAGCATGGCCGGACCCACAGCCCCGGCGCCTGCCTGGGGCGCTACGCCCGCCTGGGGCGCTTGACCTGCCTGGGGCGCTTGAGGTGCCGGCGGAGAGCGTCTTTGGAGCTCGACCAAGCTGCGGGTCACGTCCACGACCTGTGCCTGGCGCAGGATCTGATTGCCCGCCCCCCACACCTTCTCCTTCTCCTGCTGCTGCAGGTAGCCCAGGAAACCCCGGGCCAGCTTGCCCTGTTCCTTGTGCTCTGCGTTGTCCTCGCCGGTCGCGGCCTTGCCAGCCTCAGCTCGCGTTCGCACGCCGGTTCCCGGACCCTGACCCACCACCGGCGGTTTCCCCAGCTGCACGATCACCACGAGCGGCAGCTGGGACAGGCCCTTGGCGTCCTCCATCCCGGCTCGCTTCTTCTCCGCTTCCTGTCCCGGGGCCACCAGCCGGCTCTCGTCGCGCTGGTCCTGCGGCTCCTGGATCGTGAATACCTGGTTCGTGATGCGGCGCAGTTCCTCCAGCTGCCCTGCGGCACCGCCGGGGTACCGCCGATCTGCCTTGCCTGGCACGTTTCGGGGAGCCGCGGCTGTCTGTTCCGCGCCACCGGTTCCGGCCGGCTCGGACTGCGTGGACGGCACCCTGGCCATGTCATTGTCCTTGTCCCTCTCCTCCGCTGCGGCTTTGTTCCCGGCTTTCTGTGTCTGCTTGTGAACCTCCAGGATTTCCTCTTCGGCCTGCTCGTCGGCCTTGCCTTGTCGGCTCGCCGCCTTCGAACGCGGTCTGGAGACCCTGCGGACCTCGCCGCCCGCCTTCTCGCTGTCCAACCGCTCCGCTTCCGCCTTGCGGGGAGGTCCTGCCTTGCCCTCGCCGCGGTCCCCGTACTCATCCCTGGCGACATCCACCCGCTTGTCGCCGTAATCCTGGCGCATACCCGAAGGTCGGTTGAGCAGGACCAGGACCAGGACCAGGGCAGCCGCCGCGGCGAGACTTGCAACGAAGGGAACCAGTCGGAACAGGGGAGGGCGCTCGCGCCGCACGCGCTGCAGGACACCCGCCACCAGATCCCGAGGAGGCTCCTCGTGGGCCGCTGGCTCCGCCAAGTGTCGTCGCAGCAACTCGACGGTGGCGCGGTACTCCTCTGCTTGTCGCCGCAGCTCCGGGTCCCGAGCCAGCTGCGCCTCGAGCTCCTGTCGGGCTTGTTCGCCCAGGCGACCGTCCACCCAGTCGGCAAAGCGGTCGTCCAGGCCATTCGGCTCCGGCTCGTCTCGTTTCTGGCTCACGGCATGAACTCCTTCAACTTCCTCTGCAGGATGAGGCGCCCGCGATGGATCTTCGAACGCACCGTGCCAGGAGCAAGTTCCAGGACCTCGCTGATCTCCTCGTAGGACAGACCTTGCATGTCCCGCAGCAGGACACAGTCGCGGAACTCGTCAGGAAGCTCGGCCACCGCAGCCCTCACGGCCATTGAGATCTCGTTGTGATGGGCGCGATCGGATGGATCCCGTTCCTTGGAGTCGGGTTCGATGTGCAAGTCGTCGGAGCCCCCTATGGGCGCGTCGATGGAGTAGGTGCGGCGGTCTCGCTTCATGGCCCGGCGGCGGCGGACCTCGCTGATGATCACGTTCATGGTGATCTTGTGGAGCCAGGTGGTGAACAAAGCCCGGCCGTCAAAGCTCTGCAGTCCCCGGTAGACCCGCAGGAAGACCTCCTGGCACAGGTCGGTGGCAGTCCCTCGGTCACAGCTCAGCATCCGGATCACGAGGCCGTAAACCCTCCTCTGGTTGTTTTCGACAAGCTCCCGAAAGGCCTCCTCCTCTCCCTGTTGGGCCCGC
This sequence comes from Planctomycetota bacterium, assembly GCA_003235605.1. The sequence continues at coordinate 3,585 of QJVU01000026.1, forward strand.
AGCAACGCCCCGCGGTTGGGGTCGTCCTGCGCCAGCGCCAGGTCGTCGAGAGGGTGGTCTTCCCGGGACGGTAGCCGGGTTTCCCCGGCGGGCCGCCGCAAACGATCGGTGCCTTCGAGGGTTCCCTGGGGTTCCGGTTTTTCGTTGCGGGCCAAGGGCTCTCCGAGGCTATGCCTCCTAGGATATGCGGGTTACCAGGATACCGTCGCATCATCAGGACGACCCGCTCACCGACGAACTTCCATGGCCCGTCACCTGTTCCGCTTCCGCTGCCCCTGCTGCGACAAGCAGATCGAACTGGACACCCGCTCCGGCAAGGCCCGGCCCCTGAAGGCCGAGGATACCAAGCCGGACGAGGACATGGACAAGCTCGTGGCTCAGCAGAAGCACGAGGGCGAGCGTCTCACCGATGTCTTCCAGCAGGCCGCCTCCGACCAAGCCAAGCACAAGCAGAAGCTCGAGGACGCCTTCAGCCAGGCATTCGAGGAGGCCAAGGACGACAAGGAGAAGCCGCCGAACCCCTTCGACCTGGATTGATCACCCTTCCGATTCCTCCGGCGCCAGATAGCTCCGGGCCCTCTCGATGTAGTGTGCGGCGCTCTGCCGAAGTCCCTCCATCTCCGCGTCGGTGACCTGCCGCTGCACCCGCCCCGGGACGCCGACAACCAGCGATCGGTCGGGGATGACCACGTTCTCGCGGATCAGGGCGCCGGCGCCAACGATGCAGTACTTGCCGATACGACTCCCGCCCAGGATGACCGCACCCATACCGATGAGGCAACAATCCCCCACCTCGACACCGTGCAGGGTCACCGAGTGCCCGACGGTGCAGTTGCGGCCAATCCGATGGGGGACACCCACGTCTACATGCACCACGGTGTTGTCCTGGATGTTGGTGCCGTCCCCGATCTCGATCCAGGAATCATCGCCGCGAATGGTCACGCCGAACCAGATGCCGACGTCCTTGCCGAGGCGCACGTCGCCGATGACGACGGCATTGTCGGCGATCATGGCATCACCGCGGCGCTTGAGGCGGCCCACCATGTCGGGGTGCACTCGGAACTCGCGTTGCTGGCTGGTCATTGGCTGGTCTTGACTGGTTTGGGCTGATCTCTTGCGCTCTTGGCTGGTCACTGGGCCGGCGCATCAAACACCTGCTCGAGAAGGCCCGGCCACAACAGGACACAACCAACCGTCAGGCTGTTGTGCAGCATATGGGCGAGAATCGGCGCGGCCAGCCCGTTGGTGCGCCGACGGAGGTACCCGAAGAGAAAACCCATCAGCGTCAGCGGCAGCGCATACTCCAGGCCGTGCATGATGCCAAACCAGGCCGAGGTGATCCACAGTGCGGGGGTCGCCCCCCACCGCACGTCTACGAACCGGTAGATGTAGCCGCGGAAGAACAACTCCTCCCCGATGGGCCCAAGGACGCAGGCCAGCAGGATCAACAGGAGTTGCCCCTCGGGCGGTGCGGGTCCAGCGAGATAGACGAGGACCGTTTGAGCAGGTAGCTCACTGCCTATGCTGCGCACGAGCAGCGGGTACAGAACCAGAGAAAACGGTACCCACAGCAACATGAACGAGAGATACGTCGCGACCGTCCGCAACGCGTTGCCAGCGAGGCGGAATGCCAGTCCCTTGTGGCGGAGGGCGGCAAACTGGCAGAGCAGCATGATGCCGAACATCTGCAGCACAGCGCCACACTCCAGGCCGATGACAGCGGCACCGGAAAAGCCCAGAAAGAGCAGGAGCGCCCGACCCAACAGGGGAACGAAGTAGAGCAGAAGGAACGCCGCCGCAGCATCCGTGGTGGCGTCCACGTGGAGCGTCGGCAACAGAGGCGAACGCTCCATGCCTAGCTGCGGGAGATCAGGCCTTCCTCGGGGGAAGACGCTGTCGCATACAGGCGCCTGGGGATGCGGCCCGCCAGGTACGCATCACGCCCGGCCTCGCATGCCGCGTTCATTGCTCGTGCCATGCGCACCGGATCCTTCGCCAGGGCCACGCCGGTGTTGAGCAGCACCCCGTCGGCGCCCAGTTCCATGGCGATGGTGACGTCGGAGGCCGTGCCGACGCCCGCGTCGACGATGATCGGTACCTTCGCCCGCTCGAGGATGATGCGGATGTTGTTCGGGTTCAAGATCCCCTGACCCGACCCTATCGGCGCGCCTGCGGGCATTACCGCCGCCACGCCAACATCCTCGAGCCGCCGGGCCAGCACGGGGTCGTCACTGGTGTAGCAGAGCACACTGAAGTCCTCCTTCACCAGGACCTTCGCGGCGTCCAAGGTCCCCACGGGATCCGGCAACAGGGTGTCCTTGTCCCCCAACACCTCCAGCTTGACCATGTCCGACATGCCGGCTTCGCGCCCGAGCATCGCTGTCCGGATCGCTTCCTCGGCGGTGAAACAGCCGGCGGTGTTGGGCAGCAGCAGATAGCGGTCCAGGTCCAGGTAGTCGAGCAGGGTCTTGCCCGCCGGGACCCCCAGCTTCATCCGCCGCACCGCCACGGTCACGCACTGGGTCCCCGAGGCCTCCAGCGCCCGCTTCATGACGTCCAGGTCCTCGTACTTGCCGGTTCCCAGGAACAGGCGCGACTCGAACTCGTGCTTGCCGATCACCAGCGGGCGCAGGCTCATTTTGAAGATCCTATCCCCCCCCCACGATGGTGACGATCTCCAACTGGTCCCCCGCCTCCACCGGCGTATCGGCATGCCGAGCCCTCGGCACGATCTGCCTGTTGCGTTCCACCGCCACCTGGGTGTGGCAACCGACTCCCAGGTGGCGAAGCAGCGTCGCAATGGTGAGCGGCCTGGGCACCAACCGCGTCTCGCCGTTGACCCGAACCTCCTGGGTATTCGCTTCGCCAGTGCTCATACCTGCTCCATCTGAGATGACCCAGCGCGGGTTTCAACAGGATTCAAGGGAGCGCTCCAGCAGCCAGATCTTCAAGTACTCCGACTCCGGGAGGTTGATCCAGACCGGGTGATCCGCGCCAGCGCCAAGGCGCTGGCGCAACAAGATGGGAAAGGGCAGGTCTGCTGCCGCCTGACGCAATACCCGCTCGAAGGTGGGCAGGTCCACGTGGTGGCTGCAGGAACAGGTGAGAAGGAGACCGCCCGGGGCCAACACCCGCATGGCGAGGCGGTTGAGATCTCGGTAGCCCCGCAGCGCGCCTTCGCGCTCCTTGCGGCTCTTGGCGAAGGCCGGCGGATCGAGGATCACCAGGTCGTAGGAGTTCGCCTCGTGCCGGAGTTCCCGCAGGAGGTCGAACACGTTCGCGCACAGCGTTTTCAGTGGTGCCAGACCGTTGCGCTCGGCAGCAGCGGTCGCAAGCTCCAAGGCATCGACTGCCTGGTCCACTGCCAACGCCGAGCGCGCGCCACCGGCGAGGGCCGCCAGGGCGAAGGCTCCCTGGTAGCTGCACAGATCCAGGACGCGACGCTCCCTGGCCAGCTCCATCACTCGCTTTCTGGCGGGGCGTTGGTCCAGGTAGAAGCCCGTCTTCTGGCCCGTCCAGAGTTGCACCCGGTGGCGGATGCCGTGCTCCTCGATCTCCGTCTCGGTCACTCGTTTGCCGTGCAGAAGACGGACCTCCTGGGGGAGGTCCTCCAGCCTGCGGGTGGCAGTGTCGTTGCGCGCCAGCACCGAGACGGCTCCGGTCCGCGACACCAGGAATGGAACGATGTGGCTGAGGTTCTCCTCGATGACCGTGGAGGTGCTCTGGACGACCAGGCAGTCCGCAAACTGGTCGACGACGAGGCCGGGCAACAGATCGCCCTCGCCGTGGACGAGGCGCACCGCCCGCCGGGCGCCCTGGATGTAGGCTCTCCGCTGCACGGCGGCGTCGAGTCGTTGGTGGAAAAAGCTCTCCGCCGGCGGTACCTCCTCCAGGCCCCATCCGCCACAGGTACGGAGCGGGATCTTCGAGGCTTGGGAATAGAAACCCAGTCCCAAGGATCGACCCTCGTGGTCGCGCACGACGACCAGGCTGCTCTCCGCGGCATCCACGACATCCAGATCATCCGCGAAGAACAAAGGGCGGCCCTTGCGAGCGATCTGGCTTGCCTTTGGGGTCAAACGGACCGAGGGCATGGGTGACACCCAGTCTAAGTCGTGCCAGCCCGGCCTGTCTTGCCTGTCTTGCCAGTCTTGTCCGTAGTATCCGCACGGACCCTTATTCGGCTGAAGGCCTCGCCATAGCCCTCACTGCGCTCCAACAGCAGGCTGCGGTAGCCGTTCATCCCCAGCACCGGGTGCACGAGGTCCCCGTAGGCCATCTGGGTCAAGTAATGCTGCACCGCACGGCGTTTCAGCTCCACGAACTCGGTGATGTCCACTACCACGTCCGGTTGCGGGTTGGGACTCCACACCTCGTAGCCGTACGCCCAACCCTCGAAACCCGCATGTCCCAGGCCTCGCACCACGGCCTCGTGCAAGGCCAGATGGTCGGAGTTGCCATCCCCCTTCCACGGCAAATAGACCACGTCTGGCCGGTACTCCTGGGCGGCGGACACCACCCGCGCCGCCAACGCCTCGAGATCGCTCTCGGTGATCACGCAGCTATCGGGAAGCCCCCAGAACACCACGTCTTGGATGCCGAGGAGCGCCATGGCGCCGCGGCTCTCGCCGCGGCGCCGTTCCCGGTACGTCCTCGCATCGAACCGCTGCTCCGGATCGCCGGCGGCGCCGTCCGTGGCCACGATCACGCGCACCGGATCCTGCTGGCAGACGTGGAGGTGGAGCGTGCCGCCAACCCCCAGGGCTTCGTCGTCGGGGTGAGGCGCGAAG
>QJVU01000239.1 GCA_003235605.1 Planctomycetota bacterium
GGTGTTGCTTGGACGCCGGTCCAAACGAGTCCTCGGCCATCTTCATCGACTATGGGGTGTGCGAAAAGCAGACCGTCCTTCAGGTCTTCCAGATCGGCGTCATCCAAATCAAACTGGCGCTTCAGCACTCGATACGAAATGCGTCCATCTTGCTGGAGCCAGTCAATCACCTCGGCGAGAATGTCCCTGAAGGTCATGACGTCACCTCGGCTAGCTCATCTAGGAGCACCTTGGCCTCGATCAGATCGGCTGTGTCAAAGCCCTCGGTGAACCAGTTGTAGACTGGTTCAAGCAGGTCATGAGCTTCCTGGCGCTTGCCCTGGGACTGCCACAGGCGGGCGAGGCTGGCGGCGGCGCGCAGTTCCCAGGATTTGGCCTCCTGGCGGCGGGCGATGTCGAGGGCCTGCTGGAAACAGGCCTCCGCCTGCGCCGTATCTGGGGCCGCCTGCCGCAGGAGCAAGGCCCCCTTGAGACGGGGCAGCTCAGCCGCGTAGCAGCGCACCTCCATGGCGTCCATCGCGTCTAGCGTCTCGGCCAGGGCCTGCAACCCTGCTTCGGGGAGTCCCTCTTCCCCATATGCCTCCGCCAGCAGGCCTAGGAAATACAGCTGCCAAACCGTGTCCCCCGTGCTCAGGTAGGCGGCAAGACCCTGGCGCATCTCGGCCATGCCCACCTCGCCCTCGCCCTGTATGGCCCGCGCCCAGCCGTGGAGAACCGTGCCCAGGGCCTCCCAGAGCGCAAACCCCTGCTCCGTCGCTAGGGTTGTTACTGCCGCTGCCTGCTCGTGCACCGCCGTCACCTCTCGGCGGAACTGATGCAAGAGGGTTGCATGGACTAGAGCAAGAGCCAAGCTATGGGGGTGCGACACCTCCTGCGCCAAGGCGCGTGCTTCCTGGATATGCGCCATGGACTGGTCCGGATAGCCCAGCTGCCACAGCTCCCAGGCGAGAAAGCCATGAGAGACCACACCGAGGTCAAGGCCATAGCGCAACGCCAGCACCTCGTGTTCCTGCGGGGTATAGAGCGCTAGCGCCTGGGTGTGGCGGGCCTGGGCCGAGACCAGCTCGCCCCGAAAAAACAAGACCGTCCCCAGCTGATAGTGAGCGAGGAGGAGGAGCGCCGGGTCGCTCTGGGACTGGGCCAGGCGGAGAAGCTCCTCTCCCAATTGGTGCGCCGTCTGTAGCTGTCCCCGCATCAGATAATAATGTATCAACCCCCGCATCACCGGGAACAGATGCAGGGTGTCGCCGATCTGCCGGCACAGTTCCCGAGCTCGAGTGTAGGCGCGTTCCACGTCTGAGTCAGCATACCCCTTGGTGGCGCTCAAGGCGGTGCCAAGCGCCACCTGGAGTTCCAGTTCCTGGCGCAGGCCTGAGGGTGTCTCCGGTCTCGTCATCAATAATGCCAAACCCTGCCTCAGGTGCGCAGTCGCTTCCACATAGGCCGAGCGTTGGATGGCGCGCTGGCCAGCACGGCGCCAGTAGGGGACGGCGTTCGCATCCTGACCCGCCTCGGCATAATGATGCGCCACCAATTCAGGCTGCGTCTCCACCACTTCGAGAAAGCGCGCTTCAAGCAACTCGGCCACTTGCTGATGGTAGTGTTGGCGGGTCCGCCTCAGCAGCGATTCATACGCGGCATCTCGGATGAGGGCATGTCGGAAAATATATTTAGCACGCGGAATGCGGCCCCGTTGATACAGCAACTCCGCGCCCACGAGTTGCCCGAGCCCTTCTTGCAAGGAGGGCTCCTCGACCGCCGACAAGGCCTGCAGCATCTCATAGGCAAATTCGCGGCCCAACACCGCGCCCAACTGCGCCACCTCCTTCACTGTCGGCAGCCGATCCAACCGAGCCATGAGCGAATCCTGAAGGGTCGCCGGAATTGTCGTATCGGACAGCGGCCCCGTCAGCACATACTGCTCGGATTCCTCTTGGAGCAGCTCCGATTCCAGCAGCATCTTCGTGAGTTCTTCCACATACAGCGGCACCCCATCGGTCTTCGTCACAAGGTGGAAGAGCACCTCGGCGGGTAAGCGTTTTCCGCCCGCCAAGCGGGTCGCCAGGGCCTCGACGTGGACACGCTCCAAATGGTTGAGTACGAGAGGACTCATGTGGGATTGAGTCGGCCACGGCAGTGTAAAGGTTGGGCGATAGGCCAGCACATTCATCATCGGCGCCGTCGCCACCTGCTCGATAAACAACCCGAGCAGGTCCAGCGTCGAGGGATCGGCCCAGTGCAAGTCTTCCCACACGGCCAATAGCGGTTGCCGCTCAGCCTCTTCCAGCATCCACGCCACGAGCATGTCCTGAGTCTGTTGTCGTTGTTGTTGGGGCGACAGGGGCAACACCGGGTAGCGGCCTTCGGGTAGGGGCAACGATAACAACGACGCGGCTAGCGGCGCGGTTTCGTCCCGTGGCAAGCTGAGCCCTTCGAGGCCCCGCTCAAGCTTGGTCAGCTTGGTCTCGTCGCTATCGTCCCGTTGCCACTTCAATACCCGCTGCAGGTGCTCGATTACCGGATGCAACACGCTATTGGTCGTGTAGGGTGAACAGC
>QJVU01000470.1 GCA_003235605.1 Planctomycetota bacterium
CGACCGCGCTCCAGGCCAGGAAAACGACCCAAACAGCCTGCTCAACAAGGCTCTGGCCGAGCTCGACGACTTCTATGGCAAGAAGCTGGGCCGTGGCAGGGAACTGATCCAGTCACACGTTCCACCGGCAGTGGCCAAGCTCCTCGGACGTGGCACGAGCGACCGGCGGCAGACCTACAAGGAGCTCTACAAGAAGGAGCTGAAGCTGACGACCGGCGGCCGGAAGCGCAGCAACGACATCTACCGCGGTGCCGCCATTGCGCTGGGACAGCTGGCGGAGCCCAAGGAAGTCGAGTACTCCAAGGCCCTCCTGAACTACTTCCACAAGGGGAAGGATGAACAGGCGAGGTACTTCGCGCTGATGTCTCTTGGCCAGATCGGCGGAGAGGCAAACCGGACGGAGCTCCTCAAGGTCTTGGCCAAGGGCAAGAAGACCCTTGAGATGCCGTGGGCGGCCCTGAGCCTCGGCGTCATGTGCTTCAACACGTTCGAGGCCGATTCGACGGCACGAGTGGACACCATGATCGGTGATGCAATCATGAAGCAGTTCCGTCGCGGTGGAGACCCGCGGGCCCGCTCGGCCTTTGCAATCGCCATGGGTCTGGCCCGCTACCGTGACGGTGCCCCGGAACTGGTGAAGGAGCTGATCGACAAGAAGCACCAGGACGAGTTCGCCGGCTACCTGTGCATCGGCCTTGCGCTGATGGACTACAAGAATGCCAAGTCGCAGATCCATGAGATCTGCCGCAACGCAGTCCGCCGGAATCGCCTGTTGCAGCAGGCGGCAGTGGCCCTTGGCAAGCTGGGCGACCGCAGCGTCACCGACACGCTCACCGAGATGCTGCGCGAGGAGTCTGCCGGCAACCTGGCAAAGCTGAGTGCGCTCGCTGGTGCCCTGGGCTTCATCGGTGATCGCCGGACCATCAAGCCCCTGGTCGACATGCTGTTCAACGAGAAGCTGACCGAGCTCTCCCGGGCGTTCGCCGCCGTGGCCCTGGGCGGGGTTGCGGACAAGGAGCCGCTGCCCTGGAACTCCAAGATCGCCTGCAACATGAACTACCGGGCGGTCACCGAGACGCTGACCGGTGCGGGCACCGGCGTGCTCGACATCCTGTAGCGCCTCTTTCAGCACCACTTCCGCCAGAGGCCACAGCCGGCCCCGCCAGCCAATGCTGGCGGGGCCGGCTTGTTGTTTCGCGGCCGTAACAGCTCACGTTTGTGCGACCAGCACTATTGGGAGCTTCGGCCCCAGAGCCAGACGCCTGCCAACAGCACCAGCGTGGCTGTGGCAGCCAGCCAGCCGTTCCGCCGAGCCTTGGCCGCCGCACGGCGCATTGGGGCGGCGTCCTTTTCCGCCGCGGCAATCTGCTGGTCCATGCCTGGCATCCCCAGTTTCCGGGCTTGGCGGAGTTCCAGGATTGCAGCCTCGAGGTCCCGCAGGGTCCAGCGGGTATAGCCCGCGACGTACCGAAGGTACGCGGTCTCGTTCCGCGCCTTGGCCAGTGCCGTGAGCACATCCTCGAACCGGCCCTCGTCCAAGAGGCTGCGAACCGCGGCCTGAACGGTATCTGGAGCCTCCTGACCGGCCATGGTCAGCAGCGTGGGGCTGCCCCGGCGCTTGGCGTATTGACGCTCCTGCAACACATCCAGCCACGGCCGATCATCGTCCAGGGCCGCGGCTCCCGCTCCCATCTTGAAGCTCCGCCAGCTGCCCTCATGACGGCATTCCCCCAGGATCCGCTCCAACTCGCGGTTCCCAGTGCTGGCCCGCTGCAACACGCCACGATCCAGCCGCCGGCCCTTGCGCGCGACCAACACGAAGTTCCGGGAGCGAGGCACACGGAATGCCGCAGTCTCCCCGAAGACAGCCGCCATTGTGGTTGCAAGGGCCTCCAGCCCAGCATCCTCGAAGGAGCTTCCCCCGGAGTTGACGGTCACCACGCCACCCGCTTTCAGGATGCGGCTGACCCCCATGAAGAACTGCCGGCTGGCGATGTGCGCCGGTATGTAGATCTGTCGGTCATAGGTATCCACCAAGACGACGTCGTAGGTGTTCTCCGGAGCGCGGTTGACGAAGACCCGGGCGTCAAGCCCGCTGTATTCCTTGCCCGCTGCTGCTTCCCCGGGAAACAACTCCGGGTTCCTTCCGAGTTCGTGCACCACGGGGTCGAGTTCCACCGCGTCTACGGTGCACCCCGGGAAAGCGTCGCGGTAGAGGCGACCGAAAGTACCCGCGGCAGATCCCAGACTGAGAACCGTCAGCGCCAAAGGAACCGAGCCGTCACCAGCGAGGTACGGCGCCACGACATGGTAGTCATAGTACATTCCGTGGGTGTAGGGCGTTGCCGCAAAGCTCACGGAGTGGAACGAGTCCAGGCCTTCATTGATCTTCAGCACGCTGTAACGCCCCCGGTCAGGGTCGTCATGGGCCACGACCTGGATGTACTGGTACGCGCTCTCCACTTCTCGGAGCAGCTCGCCGTCCCCGACCGCCTTCATGGGCCCCAGGTTCAGAAACGACGCCACTACCAGGACCAGCAGCGTGCTGGCCCGTAGCGGGCCGGCCCTGCAGAGCAGTCCCGTGAGGATCAGGATTGCCGCACTCACCCACAGGGTGGCACGGCTTCCCAACTGCGGGACCAGGAGGTGGGTGGCGGCGAAGGTGCCCACCAGGCTGCCTACCGTGGACATCGCCGAGACCAGGCCACTGGCTCCGCCCACCCGGCCGTGCCTGCTGACGAGGAGTTTCACCAGCATTGGCGTGACACACCCGATCAGGAGGACGGGTGGCGAGAACAGCAACAACGTGGCTACCAGCGATCCCCGCACGAGCGCGGCCATGGCAGCATCCAGCGGCAGGTCTGCGGGCAGCAGCCATTCACCAAGTGGCCTGGCCCACAGGGGCACGGAGCACACAAACAAGCCGGCCAGAAGCAGGAGCGTTGAGAGCCGCCGGCGGCCGTGCTCCCGGTCCGCCATCCGCCCACCGAGAAACGCGCCCGCCGCCAAGGCCACGAGCATGACCCCGATCACGTTCGTCCAGACGTAGGCGCTCTGTCCAAAGTACGGTGCCAACACCCGCACCGCCGTGAGCTCGATGGCCATGACGGCAAATCCGGTCAACCCTGCCACGACCGAAGCGCCGGCCGGGGTCATGGTACGACCATGGTCTTCAGCTAGCGCTGTGCCCGTCACTGACGCGTTTGCTACTTGGCACCACTCCCGTTGTTCTTCCCACCGCGTTCGTTGCTGCCGGGCTCCTTCTTGTCAGGATCCTCGGCTGCCGAGCCTTTCCCTGCCTCCTCATTGCCCGCATCCCCCTTCTCCTTCTTCTCCGTTTCCTTCTTTTCCGCCTTCTTTTCCGCCTCTTTCTTCTCGGCGTCCTTGTTCGCGGACGCCTCCTTGGGCTGGTCCTTCGGCTTCGGCACGATCACGGGGCAGCGGACTGTATAGAGGTGGCTGGTGTCGTAAGCGCTGATCATCCCATCCACCATGGTCTCCAGGTGTCGTTCGAACTTGTGCTTGGTCTGGCGTCCATTCACGATCAAGGAGACCTCCTTGTCCAGATCCACCAGGGCATCGTTCAGGAACAGCAAGAAAGACGTCACACTGCGGCTTTCGACCGTGATCGTGTTCTTCTCGCGGTCGGCGATGGCCACCAGCCGCGGGCGCTGGGCATCCGTGACGGTGTCCAAAGGTTCCATCTGTGTCACGTTGATCCAGTAGGCCTTGCCAAAGCGGTCGTGGTTGGTGGCCAGCACGACCTTGGACGGAAACAACGGACGCTGTACCTTGGCAACCCAGCTGTCGATGTCGGCCTGAGACTCCAGGAACGGGTACTGCCCCTTTCCCTCCAGGATCTCACACGTTCCTTTCTGCAGCTTGTCCAGCTTGTCTTTGAGCGTCTTGCAAGCCGCCGCAGTCTCCTTGCTGGAGATCAGAAGGATGGGCCGACCGCTAAGACTGTCCAACTGCAGGTTTTCCACACCCACCGGGTGGCGCAACACCAGGGCCGCAAATCGCATGGGGAAGTAGGTGGCGAGCCGGATTGCCCAACCGCTCACGCCCTTCCCGCAGTCGAGAATCATCTGGGACCGGTTCAAGTTGTATTGCCGTTGCACTTCGCCCAGCGGGGAGAGTACGGAACTGATGCGCTTGGTCTCGGCATCCGCCTGGGCTTGCTTGGTCAGGTCGGGCAGGTTGTCGTAGTCAAGTCCGTCCAGGAGCTTGGGGATGAACACGAGTGTGTCATTCATCAGAGGCGCCTTCTTCCATGTGTTGTCGAAGTAGGTCCGGCTGTCGTCCCAGCCGTTCTCCCCCTGTCCTGGGAGCAACACGATGGTGCGGTAGGCTTGTTTCTCCGGTCGGTAGGTGCGGGGTACCATCAGGCCATAGTCGAATTCGAAGTCTGCACCCCTCGGCTTGTCGCGGATGATCTTGAGCTCACCAGAGGAGCTTTTCTTCGGATAGTCGAACACCCCGTCAAAGATCGCCAACATGTCCCCCATGTACTTCAGCAAGTCGACCTTCTTGCTCTTGCTCTTGCTGTCCCACAGTTTCATGTGTGCCTCCCGGGCCCGGCGGACCTTCTTGGCCCGCTTCAGGGTGTCGTCGGTCCGGAAGTCGATCCGCGCATTGACCCAGTCGGCGGCTTTCTTCTTGAGCGCACCGATATCCGACGGTGTGAGGATCTTCTGAAGTCGGGGATCGTCGTCTCCGTTCTCTCCCTGCGGGCAGAGGAACAGGAGTCCAACCGAGAGGGCAGCAAGGGAAGCCATGAATGCTCCGTGGTTTCGAAGAAGGTCGCGGTTCGGCTCTGGGGTCTCAGCAGCAAGGTACGCTGCAGGGCAGGCCGCGTGTAGGTCTACATTATTCCGCAGGTTCACGGCGCGGACCAGCGGCGGCAGCTTTTGGCCCCGCCACCTGTCTGCCCAGCAGATCGAGTGCGACCCGCCTTGCCAACGACTGCTGGGGGTCCTCGGCGAGGCTGGCCTGGAGGTCGGCCAACGGGTCGGTTCGGACCCGGATTCCGGCGCGATTGTACAGGACCGCCAAGTTGGTGGCTGCGGAGCCACGTCCCGGGACCTCTTGGAGACTGAGGCTCCGCTTCAGCACCGCCGCCGCGGCATCTCGCTCCCCGATACCCTTCAGCAACAGGCCCAGATCGTTGGCAATGTCGGACCGGGGCGAAAGCGCCATTGCCCGTTCGTACGCCGCTCGGGCCGCCCCGGCCCGCCCCACCTGACGCAACGCCAGACCCAAGTTGGCCTGAACATCGGGATCCCCCGACAGCAGGTCCGCCTGTCTCTGGAAGACCCACAGACCCACGTCTGTCTTTCCCTGCCGCAAGAGGGCGGCAGCGGCGTTCACAAACGGAAAGTACAGCTGGCTGTCCAACAGGATGCGGTCGACTACATCCCGGTACCTGGCCTCCGCCTTGAGGCCATCGGCAACGATCACGGCCGCGGTGGCATCCGAGGCAGCAACCATCGCCCGCACCCAGCCCTCCAGGTGAGCCGGCTCCCTCTGCCCCAGCTCCCAGGCCCTGGCATAGAGGTCGCGTGCCAGCCGGCTCTTACCCGACTCAGCGGCGGAGTAGGCCGCCATCCCCATCCAGCGCTGGTGGCTTGCTTCGCTGGCGGGCAGGCGCAAGAACAGCGCAAGCGCACGATCGAAGGCTTCACGTCGCGCGGGTGAGGCCTTGGGCAGCTGCAGGGCGGCCTCATATTGGTCCTTGAAGCTCTCCTGTGCGGACAGACCGCACGCCAGAGACAGCACCCAAAGCAAAAGGCGCAGCGAGTGGTTGGCCTTCATCGCAGGTCGACCCCCTTCCCACCGGGCAGCACTTCGCCTACCGCGTGGGCGATCTCGCCCCGTTTCGCGAGACTCTCCAGCACCCGGTGCCCAGCATCCGCCGCGACGAACAGGACCATACCGAAGCCCATGTTGAAGACCCGGTAGGCCTCCTCGATGTTCATTCCGGCAGACGTCACCAGCAGGTCGAAGATCGGCGGCCGGGGCATCCGGTCTCGGTGGATCCGCGCGGTCATGTCTCTTGGCAGGACCCGCGGCAGGTTGTCGAGCAATCCGCCGCCGGTGATGTGGGCCATGCCGTGCACCAAGCCATCCTCCAAAAGCGGGTACACCAGCGGCAGGTAGCTGCGGTGAACCTTCAGCAAGGCTTGTCCTACCGTCAGACCTTCCAGCCTCGCGGGTCTCCGGTCCAAGGCCAGATTCGGCGCCGAGGCGATGACCTTGCGTGCCAGGGAATAGCCATTGGTGTGAAGGCCCGAAGACGCGAGGGCGATCAGCTGGTCGCCAGGAGCGATGCGGCTGCCATCCAGCAGTTGTGCCCGCGGGACAGCGCCGACAATCGTGCCTGCAACGTCCATCTCGCCCTCGACGTACACCCCCGGCATCTCTGCCGTTTCGCCGCCCAGCAGCGCGCAGCCGTTCTCCCGGCACGCCTTGGACAGCCCCGAGATCACCCCCACCACCCAATCAGGCATCATTTTTCCGAGTGCCACGTAATCCAGGAAGAACAACGGCCGCGCGCCCTGCACCAGGATGTCGTTCACGCAGTGATTCACCAGGTCCTGACCAATGCCCTCGAGGGCATCCTCGACCGCGGCTGCCCGCATGGCCTGTGCTGCCTGTGCCACCTTCACCTTGGTCCCCACCCCATCGGTAGAGGCCACGAGCAGTTGCCCATCCACGCCGGCGGCTGCCGGGTCGAAGACACCGCCGAACTGGCCCAGGTCACTGGCCACACCCCTGGTGAAGGTGGAACGAATGGCGTCGGCCGCAAGGCGGACTGCCTCGTACTTGGCATCGATGTCGACGCCGGCGTCGCTGTATGCAGAGCGTTGTTGTGTCAATGGATGTCCCCGGTGGGAAAACTGCGCTGAAGGCGCAGCAGGATGTCGCGATTGCTCTCGAACCCGAAGTTCTTGGGAAGGTCCTCCAGAGGAAAAAACCGCGCCTCCAGCGCGTCGTCGGCCGCCGCCAGCTCGCCAGCGACAGCCCGCGCCAGGTAGACGATGACGTTGACGAGCTTGTAAGGGTTGGCGCGGGATAGCGCCACGTCCAGCAGCCGTTCTACGCTGATCCTGAGGCCGGTCTCCTCGAACACCTCGCGATGCGCGGTCTCCTCGAGAGTCTCGCCGTAGTCCTGAAAACCGGCCGGAAAGCTCCATTGGCCCTTCCCTGGCTCGATCGCTCGCCGCACCAGCAGGACCTCGCGGCGGCGGCAGACCAGTGCACCAACCGCAGTCGGCGTAGCTCGAAAATGCACGTAGGCGCACTCGGGACAGGTCTGCCGCGGCTTTCCGAACAGCTGCCGCTCTACCATTCCGGTCCCGCACCGGAGGCAGAAGGCAGCGGGTTCTTCAGGACTGGGCATTGGTCTATTCTATGGGGAAGGGGTCCCGCCGTCCGCACGAGCAGCCAGGCATGAGCCGCCACGCACGAGCAAGAAGCCAGCAAGAAGCCACGACCAGCAAGAGGGTTGCCATCCTGGGCAGCACCGGGTCCGTGGGTCTGAATGCCCTGCGCCTCGTCGCCGATCGTCGCGAGGCGTTCGACGTGGTGACCTTGGCCGCGAGGGACTCCGAAGCCAAGCTTCTGGGCCAGGCCGAGCACTTCCGCCCGAGGTCCATCTGTCTTGTGCAAGGCAACGAGCGGCCCAAACGCCTGGCCCGCGGCGTCGAATGGTGCACCGGCGCCGATGGCATCGTGACGGCGCTGGAAATGTCGCGCCCCGATCTGGTCCTGAACGCCATCACCGGGGCCGCTGGCCTGCCGGCATCGGAGTGGACCCTGCGCCATGGTCTTGTCCTGGCGCTCGCCAACAAGGAGTCCCTGGTCATGGCGGGGCCCTACCTCATGGACTTGGCGGCCGGATCCGGGGCAACCATCCTGCCCGTGGACTCCGAGCACTGCGCCATCTTCCAGTGCCTCCGCGGGGAGGATCCAGGCAAGGTCCGCCGCGTCTTCCTGACAGCATCGGGGGGACCCTTCCGCACCCGCCCGCTGGAGGAGTTCCAGACCATCACCGCGGAGGAAGCTCTGCGGCATCCCACCTGGGACATGGGTCCGCGGATCAGCATCGGCTCTGCCACCCTGATGAACAAGGCCTTCGAGGTGCTCGAAGCCCGCTGGCTCTTCGGCCTCACCGAGGAACAGATCCAGGTGCTGATCCACCCCCAGAGCATTGTCCACTCCATGGTCGAGTTCGTGGACGGATCGATGCTTGCCCAGCTCGGGCTCCCGGACATGCGGGTCCCGATCCTCTACTGCCTGGCCTATCCGGACCGGGCCCCCTTCGATTTCGAG
>QJVU01000401.1 GCA_003235605.1 Planctomycetota bacterium
GGCGTGTACTGGGCTCGGAGGGAAGCGTGGGATCCCTTGCGCGCTGCCGTGGACGGCAGTTCCTTCTACAAACTGCCGGCCGTGCTGCGCTGGTTCTCCGGCAGCATCGGCATCCACTTCGTCCATCACCTTCGCCCGCGCATTCCCAACTACAACCTGCAGCGATGCTACGACGCGATCCCGGAGCTGCAGGCCAAGGAGCCGCTGATGCTGCGGGAGAGCCTGCGCTCGCCGCGGCTGAAGCTGTGGAACGAGGAACTGGGAGCGCTCGTCGGATTCCCCACCGGAGCGCGACCGGAGTAGCCGTCTTGGGCAAGAGCTGGCGTAGGCGCCCCAACGGACTGTTTCATCTCCTCGCCCATGGGTGGAGAGGGGAGGGGCTCGGAACCCGGTGTCGGTCGCGCCGACGCAGTCGCCTAGCCACTTGCGGACAGCGCGGACAAGCCACACCCCTCGACCGGCGCCGCGACAACGGTGGAGGCGGCGGAGCACGTCGTCGCTCTCTCTGCACACGGACGGGGCTTGCGCTGTGAAGACCCTGCTGCTCTCTCCGGAGTTCCCCGATACCTTTTGGAGCTTCAGCCACGCGCTGAAGTTCATTCGCAAGAGCGCCGCCTACCCTCCACTCGGACTGCTCACCATCGCGGCAATGCTTCCCCGGGATTGGGAAAAGCGGCTGGTCGATCTCAACATCCGCAGACTCGAGGAAGAGGATCTGCGCTGGGCCGACCTCGTGATGCTCAGCGCCATGGTCGTGCAGCGCGACTCGGCGCAGCGGGTGATCGACCGCTGTCGCGCGGCCGGGGTCCCGGTGGCCGCGGGAGGTCCCCTGTTCACCACCGAGCCCCGGCGGTTCGCGGAGGTCGACCACCTGGTCCTGAACGAGGCGGAGCTCACGCTGCCCGAATTCTTGGCCGACTGGGCGAACGGCCGAGCCAAGAGGGTCTACACCAGCAGGGCGTTCGCCGACCTCCGCGAGACCCCCGTACCCCTGTGGGAGTTGGCTGAACTCAAACGCTATGCCGCGATGTCCATCCAGTACTCCCGCGGCTGCCCGTACCAGTGCGAGTTCTGCAGTGTGACTGCCCTCCTCGGCCACCGGCCGCGGGTCAAGAGCGCAGACCAGGTGCTTGCCGAGTTGGATGCCCTGTACGCCAAGGGCTGGCGGGCCAGCGTGTTCTTCGTGGACGACAACTTCATCGGCAACACGCGGCGGCTCAAGGATGAGCTCTTGCCCGCCCTCATCCACTGGCAAGAGCGCCGGCGCCGGCTTCCCTTCTTCACCGAGGCCTCCATCAACCTGGCGGACGACCCGGAACTGATGGGGATGATGGTCGCTGCAGGGTTCGAAATGGTCTTCCTGGGCATCGAGACCCCCCACGAGGCCAGTCTGCAGGAGACCCGCAAACAGCAGAACCGGCAGCGGGACCTCCTCGGCGATATACGGCGCCTGCAGCGCGCCGGCCTGGAGGTGCAAGGCGGGTTCATCGTCGGCTTCGATAGCGACCCTCCCGGAATCTTTCAGCGGCAGATCGACTTCATCCAGGACAGCGGGATCGTGACGGCCATGGTCGGTCTCCTGCAGGCCCCTGCCGGCACTCGCTTGCACGAACGACTGAGTCGGGAAGGACGCCTGGTCGGGGACAGCAGTGGCAACAACGTGAGCGCCACCACCAACTTCGTGCCGGCCATGGGGCACGAACGGCTGCAGGCCGGCTACCGGGAGATTTTGCGCAACATCTACGCCCCCAGGCACTTCTACCGCCGCCTCCGGACGTTTCTCCGCGAATATCGCCTGCCCGCCTTCCGAGCCAAGCTGGATCTGCAGCACCGGATGGCATTCTTCCGTGCCGTCTATCACCTGGGGATACGGGGGAGAGAGAGGTTGCCGTACTGGAAGACCGTGCTCTGGACGTTGTGCACGCGGCCGAGGCTGCTTCCCGTGGCCGTCACGTTGGCGATCTATGGCCACCACTTCCGCCGGATCTGCGATCAACTGGAGTCTGCGGACCCCCTGTCTCCGCCCCGTGCGCACTCTCGCTGACGCTGCGGCCCGACGTCTCCCTTTCCCCTTTAGATCCTCAAGCCAGGGGCCGGTCGAAGGGGGCAGCCAATCCCCGCCTCTTCCAGTTCACCGCCGAACGGTCGATGGATGCCGAGGCCCTCCTGCATCCCGAGTGCCCCACCGAGGAAGGCACGGTCCTGCCGCCGAGTAAAGGTTCGGATGACCCCTTTAACGCGCGGCAGGCCGCGGCGGACTCCAGCTCAGGTGATCGGCGTCCATGGTCCAGGGCACCAAGCCCCCCGCCGGGCCCCTACCAAGAGCCAGATACTGAAACGAGGACGGCAACCGCGCGTCGTGACGGCCGGCAGGGGCGCCGGTTTGAACGCGCTCTCGGAAAGGGCGATGTCTACCGCCCTTTCTTCTGCGCGTACATCCGCCTATCCGCCAGGGCGAGGTAGTCGGACAGATCGGAGTCGGACGAGGGTTCACACAGGACGATCCCGGTGCTGAGGGAAACCCTGTAGGGCCTGGACGAGTGTCGATT
>QJVU01000237.1 GCA_003235605.1 Planctomycetota bacterium
ACTTCAGTGCTTCCGGGCGATCACTGCGGATGACCAGCTCGGCATCTGCCGACACCCTGCCCCAGTCGCCCCTGCCACCTCTTCCACCCCTGCCACCTCGTCCTCCGCCTCCTCTGCCCCATCCTTGCCGGCGGTTTGCCTCCTTGGCGATGTTCTCCAGCGCTTGCCGCACCTGCTCCGCAGTTGGGGGAGGCTCCCGACCCTCGCTGCCGTCGGCCTCATCCCTGCGCATGGCCGCTGGCGCGCGGTAGCCGCCGCTGGGCGCCCACTCGAAAGACGGATTCACCCGCCGGATAGCGTCGACGATCATCCACTCCAACTCGCCCTCGGTTATCCGATACGAAACCGAGCTGAGGACTTTGCCGTCCGGTCCGACAAAGACATGCTGCGGTGCCACGATCCACTGATCGGTGTCGGCCTTCAGGAACCGTTGGCGCACGATCCGCTCGTTGTCCTTGTTGGTGTCGGTATGAAGGCCGGTCTTGGTCGTCGCAGGCCTGCCGGTGAAGGCGGAGCAGAACACACAAACGATGTTGCCCGACAGCTTCCCCAACAGCGGGTCCCTGTAGTGGCGGTGGACCAATTCGTCATTGGCCCGCTCGCCCTCCAGGTTGATTGCGAACATCACCACCTTGTTCTCTGCTTTGGCCTTCTCGAGGGCTTCGTCCACAGTCTTGACCCATGCGAACCCTTGAGCGAAGACGGGTGTGGAAACGAGCAGGACGGATAGCCCGGCGCCCATGGCGGCGGCTATCAGCGGGGACGGGTGGGTCATGGTCTCTGGCTCCTCGGTGGGACAGGCCAGGTTGACTGCGGCAGGCTTCCTATAACTGCAGGGCATCGGCTCAGTCCACGGCCGGACTTGTTTCCAGACCACCGGAGCCAACAAAGATGACGAAACCGAGACACTAGGCCATCCCAAGATACTTTGGAAAAAGGAGTTACGAGATGGCGGAGCGTGCCGTGCGCCTGTCAGCTGCCGACTGCGGCCCGGATGGCTTGGCTCAAGGCCGGGAGCACCTCGAAGACATCGCCCACGATTCCGTAGTCAGCGATCTTGAAGATCGGCGCTTCGGGGTCCTTGTTGATCGCGACGACATATCGAGCCGTTTGCATGCCGGCCAGGTGCTGGATTGCGCCGCTGATCCCGCAGGCGATGTAGAGGGTAGGGGAGACCACCTTGCCCGTCTGGCCGACCTGTTCGCGGTGTGGCCTCCAGCCGGCGTCGACCACCGCGCGGGAGGCCCCGACTGCCGCCACCCCAGGGCCAAAAGCCTCTGCCAGGTCTTCCACCAGGTGGAAGTGCTCCGGTCCCTTGAGTCCGCGTCCGCCTGAGACCACGACTTTGGCTTCCTGGAGTGGGACCCGATCACCCGCTGCTGCAACAACCTCGGTGACGACCGCCTTCAGGCCATCGGCGCCAAACGACGGTGCGACGACGCTGGTTGCCACGCTGCCGCCAGAATCGTTGTCTCGGGTCTCGAAGTTGTTGGGGCGAAGCGTCGCCATGAAGGGCTTGGTCTCGGCAAGACACTTCTGGTAGGCCTTGCCGGCGTAGACTGGCTTCGTGGCACCAAACCTATTGCCCTCGTAATGGAGGGCTGTTGCGTCGCTCACCAAGCCGGCCTTCATTGCGGCGGCAACCCGTGGCAACAGGTCCTTTCCCATGGCTGTGTGCGCCATGAGCACCACAGCTGGGTCCAGATCACCCAACTGCTCGAGGATGGCCCGGGCATAGCCGTCGCCACTGTATCTGGCCAGGTAGTCCGCCTCTATGGCGACTATGCGGTCGAGCGCACAGCTGGCCAGCTGCTTCTTGGCTTCGTCCAGGTCATGACCAATCACCACGGCGGTGACGGTCCCAGCCGTCTGAGCCGCAAGGTCCCTTCCCGCTCCTACCGCTTCCAGGGACGGCCTCTTGGTCCTTCCGTCACGGGCTTCGACGATGACGACAATGTTGTTGGACATGCCTGCTCCTACAAGACCTTGGCTTCGTTCTTGAGGGCATCGACCAGGGCACTTGCGCCGGCTGCTCCCTCTCCAAGGATCCTGCCGCCCGGACGCGGTGGCGGCAGGGTGAGAGACGCGATGCTCACCCCGGTTTTCGGGATCTGTATGTCCAACTCCTCCAACGGCTTCTTCTTGGCCGCCATGATGCCCTTCAGGCTCGCATAGCGGGGCTCGTTCAGCCCCTTCTGGGTCGAGATCACGGCCGGTATCGGGCAGCGCACGACCTCTCGGCCGCCTTCGATGTCCCGCTCAGCGGTGAACACGTTGTCGGCCAGGGCGAGCGTCTTGACCTCGGTCACACACGCAATGTCCAAGAGTGCCGCGATCCGGGTCGGGACTTGGCTGTTGTCATTGTCCACAGCCTGCTTTCCGCAGAACACGACGTCATGGGGGACGCCCTTGATGTACGCGGCCAGCACCTCGGCAGTGACATGGGCATCCTGGTTCCGACCGTCGCTCTTCAACAACACGGCCCTGTCTGCGCCCATCGCCAGACAGGTGCGGAGTTCCTTCTGTGCCTCAGCGGTTCCAAACGTGACCACGGTCACGGTGGAGTCCCCGCCCGCCGCTTCCTTGGTCTTGAGGGCCTCCTCCACGGCGAACTCGTCGAAGGGGTTGAGAACGAACTCCACGCCCGCGGGGTCGATGCCGGTGCCATCGGGACCGACGACTATCTTGGAATCCGTAGCGGCGACTCGCTTGATGCAAGCGATGATATTCATGGGGATTACGAGGGACGGCGAGGAAGTCCGCCGGCAAGGGCGCAAGAGTGTAGGCGCCGTCAGGCCCGGGATCGAGCCTAAACCCGAAGCTGTGCCGGTATAGAATCCCTTCTGACCCTCGCCCTCTCTCTCAAATCCGGCGTGCGTCCCATGTTCAAGCTCTCATGGTGTCTCCTGGGTTCGGTGTTCATCCCGGTTTTCCTGTCGGTCGCACCCACGGCGGGGATGGCTTCGGCTCCGCAGCGCCGGGTCGAGTCGCAGGACGAGAAGGTCCTGCAGACCATCAGGAAGTGGTTGAAGATGTACCGGAGCCACAGCCTGGTCCCGGAAGCCTACTTGATCGGATCCAAGTCACTGTTGAAGAAGGCTGATCTGGAGCACCTGGCACAACGATCGGGTGGTGGTCGCTTCGGCGGGGGTCCAGGGCGCGGAATGGGCCTCAGGGCGCCGGGCCGCACGGGCAGACAGGAGCTGGAGATCCTGTTGCGCGAGGTACAGCGCATGGGCAGCGTCGAGGCGGCGAAGGTAGCGCTCGAGGTGGCCGCTGTGGGTATCGACCGACGCTACAAGTACACCACCGACATGGTGCCCCATACGATCCGCCACCTCGGGGAGCGGACCCTGGAACGGATGCATGGGGATGCTGTGCGCGGCTACATGTTCGCCGCTGCGAAGGGAGAGTCCGATGGGCCTCATGGCCTGAAGATCGCGCTGCAGGTCGCTGCGCTTCGTGCCCTTGCCGAGGACGACGGGCGCCACGTCAGGATGTTCGAGAGCTTGCTCTCCCACGAGGATGTGTTGGTGCGTCTGGCCGCCGCCGAGGGCCTGGGCAAGATCGGTGAGGGGCGCAGTGTCGAACAGCTCGCCGTAGCTCTGGAGAAAGAGAGCTCCCAGACCAACATGATCGCGCTGGTGTGGGCGGTTCGCGAGGTTCATCGCTTGAAGGCCGACAAGATCAAGATCGATCACCTTCGGCGAGCGGTTGTCGCTGCAGGCAACCACCTTGCCACGGTGGACCAGCGACCAGCGTGCGAAGCACTGATTGCGTTCCTCGAGCGCTTCCGCTACCGGGAGTCGGTACCGTGTCTGATTGGCCTGCTGGCTCGGTTCAAGTCGGACCCGTCCCTGATCTCCGCTGGCAGCCTCACACAGGTGGTTCGCCAACGGACCAACGAGGTGTTGTGCGCCCTGACCGGGGCGTACTTCCCCGCAGACCGCCCGGATCAATGGCGGGAGTTCTGGGAGCGTGACGGCCACAAGGTCCGGGTAGACAAGATCGCCGCGGACGCAAGCGCCAAGCAGATCGAACGGGGCTATACCGTCAGCGGCGAGTTCTTTGGCATCCCGGTCCGTGGCCGCCGGGTGGTGTTCGTCATCGACGTGTCCGGAAGCATGCAATGGCCGATGCCGCAACGGGGCAGGGGCACCGGGTCCGACGACAGGGCTGGTCAGGTCCGGAAGATCGACAAGGCCAAGGAGGAACTGCTCAAGGCCGTGAACGGCATGCCCGCCGAGAACAAGTTCAACGTCGTGCTCTATGCCGTCGATGTGCGCTGTTGGCGCAAGAAGTTGGTTCTCGCCAGCGTGAGCAACAAGAAGGCCCTCGCCAGCGCTCTCGCCCGGGAGAAGGCAGACGGTGGCACCAACCTGTTTGGCGGTTTGAAGGCGGGCCTCGAGCTCAAGTCGTTGCTATACGGGGATCGCTACGACACGAGCGTAGATGAGATCTTCGTGCTCTCGGACGGCGTACCTACAGTCGGTGAGATTACCGACATGAGCGAGATCCTGCGTCTTGTCAGGGAGACCAACCGCTACTCCGGAGTCCGCATCAACGCGATCTACCTCGGTTCCCACAGCGACGTGCGACATCCCGGCAACCGCGGCAAGAGCGAGCGAGAAGGCGGCGAGTTCATGAAGCAGCTGGCCGAGCAGAACGGCGGCAAGTTCGTCTGGCCGGTCAACGAGTAGTGGCAGGCTGACCGCGTTCCGATCAGATCGAGTCCAAGCCGTCCACGAAGAACCCGGCGCGGCCAGCTGTTGTGAGCGGCAGTCCCAAGGCGCAGGCTACCGGCGGGACCTGGGGGCCGGCCACCAGCTCGGTGCGGTATGGAGGGATCAGGACCGTGGCGGTGTGGCGGCCCAGCTGCGCCATGGCACCGGAAAGGAGCCGCCTGACGTCGATGTCTTCGCCGCCAAGTTCATGCCACCAGCCTGCAAAGTCCTGGCCCTTTCCGTAGCAGGCGTATGCGCGCACGCTGCCCGCCTCATCCAGGACCATTGTTCGCATGGGGTTGGCCGACAACAGCCGCGCCATCGCTTCCAGGTCGCGGCGTACCCTGAGAGGCTTGCGTTCGTGGAGAGCCCAGAGCGCTGGTACGTCTCCGACCTGAGCCGGCCGCACCGCGGGGTCCGACCGGTGCTGATCGAAACGCACCCGCACCTCCACTTGGCGCCCCAAGGGCTCGAAACCGAAGCCACGATAGAAGGCCCATTGGTCTGACCATAGCAGGGCAAGATCAAGGCCCTCGCTGCGCGCGAGACTCAAGACGTGTCTCAGCAGTGCAGTGGCATGACCTCGCCCACGGTGATCCGCCTTGGTGGCCACCGACCCGATCAACAACGCCCGCACACTGCCTTCTTGGGTTGCAAGAGTGACCTTGTTGGTCATCACGTGGGAGACAAGCCCCGTGCTTTCGAACATACCCACTCGTGTGACCCGCGCCCTGCAGTGGTAGGCCTCCGGGAAGGTGCCAATCAAGGCGTGTGCCCCGTCAAGACCCAGCCATGATGCCACCTCGCTGTTGGCATGGCCGAGCTCGCTTCGTTGTAGGGGACGAAGCCCCCGCACGACGTCAACGCTCGTCATGACTGGCTCCTGCGGTAGGCCTCTTCGAGCTTGCGGCGGAGATCCATGGCGGTGATGAAGTCCTCGTCTGCCTTCTTCAGGGCATCCATGAACTGGTCGGTGCTGCCCGTCTGCCAGTCCTTCGGTGGGCCGCTTTGCCCGGCAAGCTCCTCGAGCCGCTCCAACATCCGGCGAAACGCGGGGTCCTTGGAAACCGTGCCGGAACCGTGTTCAGGTCGTTGCGGTTGGCCTGTGGGGCCCAGGTGGGTGATGTTGTCGGCTACCACTGCTCGTCCCCCTACCTCAGGAAGTCCAAGAGGCTGGTCTGCATGGCTCGCGCCCCGACCTGAAGCGCAGCCTGGAAGCTGAACTGTCTCTTGGTCAGCTCCATGATCGCGGTGGACAGATCAACGTCCTGCACCATCGAAAGCGACTTCTCTCCAGTGACGCTTAGCGTGGTGACCCGATCTTCGAGCAGGTCCAGGGTCTGGGCTTTGTAGCCGCGCTCCTGAAGAACCGCCAGGATCTGGTCATGTGCCGTCTTCGCGTCGTCCAGGAGCGAGCGCACACGGTCGGCAACCACCGTGTCCGCAAGGTCGTCGCTGTTTTCCAATACGTCTCGCACGGCGATCAAGGCCGTGAAGACATCGAAGGTGCCCTGGAAGGTCACGTCGTCGGTGCCTATGCGGTCCAGGTTGGTGACATCCACGTTGAGGAAGCTGCTGTCGTAGGCGTTCCGAACTGCCACGTTGCTGGTCGTGAAGTCCGTCGTGGTCGCTGAAGCGCCTCCGTCGATGCTGAGGTTGGCCTTGGCGGTGATCGTGCCACTGGCGGGCATGACGCTGCCTCCCACCGTCAGGAAGACCGTTCGCGGCGGGATGTCCCCGGTCTGGAAGGCCTGGTCGGTGGCCGGCACCGGCACCGGGGGACCACCGTTCAAGCTCAACTGACCGGCAGCGAAGCTGTAGCTCAGCTTGCCCACCGCCGTGCTGTTGACGGTGCTGGCGCTGGCCGAGATACCCGTCGGCAGCGTGGCCGCATCCAGCTGGTCGAATGTGACCTCGAGCTTGGCGAAGCCAATGCCCGTATCCGAAGCGCCGGAAGGGGACGCCCCCGTTGGGCCCTGTATGAGCGTGGGTCCGCGGTTCCTTTTCTGGAACACTTCGTCTCCCGGTGTTCGCAGTGCCATGCGGACCCCAGGTGCCACCTCGATCTGGTAGCGGCCCTTGTCGCCGTCGTAGACCACCCGGGTGCCGCCGGCATCCGTCACCAGGCGGAAGGGTGGAAGGTCGCTGCGCGTGCCGCCGAACAGATAGGCGTCACCACTTCTCAGGTTGGCAGCGCTGACCATCTGCTCCAGCAACTGATTCACTTCGATGCTGAGCGTCTGCCGATCGCGGTTCGAGATCGTGCTGTTGGCAGCCTGCAGCATCAGTTCCTGCAGTCGTGCCATGGCGGCAGAAGCCTCCTCGAGGGTTGCCGAGGCGAGCTCGATCGTTTCGCGGGCCAGACCGACATTGTCCTTCAAATGGGCCAGCTCGCGCAGCTCGTTGTTCAGGGGCAGGATCCGCAGCATCCTGGCTGGATCGTCGGAAGGGCGGTTCACCAACCGTCCGGAGGCAACCTGCTCCTGGAGGCGCAGCATGTCCAGGGTGCTCCTGCGTATGTCGTGCAGGGTGCGCGAGAACAACATGGCTTGGGTGATGCGAACGGTCATTGGCCTGCCTCCGGCTATCTTCCGAGATTCACCAGTGTGGAGGTCATGTCGTTGATGACGTCGACGAGACGAGACGCGGCCTGGAACGCCTGTTGGTACTGCACGAGGTTGATCATCTCCTCGTCGAGGTTCACCCCGGAAACCGACTGTCGCTCCGCTTCGATTGCAGCCAGAAGTTGGTCCGCCGCCTCCAGGACCGTCTGAGCTCCGGCTGTCTCGAATCCGACATCGGCCACGATCCTGTTGTAGTAGTTCTCCAGGCTGTTCGAGTCGAGGTCACCAAGCGTGAGCTCCCGCAAGGCCAGCATGCGCTCGAGGTTCCCAGGATCTCCGGAGGATGCGGAGAGGGCAGCCGCAAAGAGGCTTGGCGATGCCTCCAGGTCAGGGTTGACGGTCAGGTCGCCAGCGGTGCTGCCAAGGAAGAAGCTGTTCAGGCCCAGTGCCACGAGAACGTCGCTGGTGTCACTGTCGACGATCGTGTCCAGGGCGAAGACATCGCCGTCAGTTGCGGCGATGCTGCCCTGAGACATCCTGACCATCACACCGTGGGCCACCTCGAGCCCCTCGTCGGTCAGCAGATCCGTGCCAGGGCCTGCGTCGAGCGTCGCGATCCTCTTGCCGGCGCTGTCGAAGACGCCGATGGTCAGGCCCGCGGTGACGCCGATCTCGCCGTCACTGTCCGGCACGAACACCATCCTGCCATCAGACTTGCCGGCGTATTGACCGAACACGAACACCTCCACTCCGTTGTCGGCTCCTGTCGTGGGACCGGTTGGAAGCGCCAGTTGCCCCAGTGGAGTGCCGGCTATGTTCGCGAGGCTCATGGTTGCACCGGGACCCGTGGCATTGGCCCGGATGACCAGGCGTCCGCCTACCGCCCTGGCTTCGCCTGCTGCACCGAGCTGGTTGTTGATCGCCGTCGCCACCTCCTCCGCCGTCGCCGCACCTGGGTTCTGGAAGTCCGCCGAAGTGAAGTTGATGCTGGTCGGCGTACCGTTGATGGTGATTCCCAGGGTGGAGGGCACGGTGAGGTT
>QJVU01000122.1 GCA_003235605.1 Planctomycetota bacterium
CCTCGTGGCCGGCGACCCGTTCGGACGGAGCAGCCAGCCTGGGCTGTTCGGCCACACCACGGATGTGTTCTGCGGTCCGGCGCCGGCACCCGCCTCGCCACCGCCGCCGACGCCGGTGTGTGTGTTCTACCAGCGACAGCAGATCGGCCACTTCCTCTACATCCTGGATGCTGACAGCAGGAACATCCTGGTGGTGAACAGCAACCGCATGACGGTGCTGGAGACCATCCGCCTGCCGGATCCGGTGAACATGGCGGTCTCTCCGAACTGCCGCACCCTGGCGGTGACCAACTCCTCCTCGGGCACGGTCAGCTTCATCGACATCGACCCCACCAGCCTGACCTTCCATACCGTCGTGGGCGAGACCCGCGTCGGCCCCGGTCCCGGTGCGATCATCTACCAGTCCGACGGGGAGGACATCCTGGTGGTCCATCCCAACACGAATCAGCTGACGCTCATCCGCGCCATCGACCTGCAGGTGCGTAAGAGCGTCAAGGGATTCCTCAACCAGCCGATCGATCTGGTGTGCACGCCGCGTTTCGCGGAATTCGGCGCCAACAGTGGTCTCTACTATGCCTACATCCTCAACCGCAACGGCACGGTGGCCATCTACGAATCCGGCCCCGACGGCGTGAACGGCATCGGCTTCAACGACATCATCGGGACGGTACCCAACCTGGTGTTCAAGAACGCCCGCAAGATCGCGCCCTTCACCAACAGCTTCATGGGTGGGGGCTTCGTTTCCCACTCGGACGACCTGGGCAACGGCATGGTGACCAAGCTCGAGCTGGTAACGACCCCCGGGTTCCCGCTGCCGATCCAACAGCAGCAGGGAGGCTTCATCCTGCCGCCGACCTTCCGGCAGCAGGAGTGGGGTGCCGTCCAGACGTTCGGCGGCGTGGACCCCGGAAACCCGAACAAGGACCTGCTCTCGGGCCGTGCACCCGACGACGTCATGACCGACGAGATGCTCAACGTCGCTGGCTGGCCGGGCCCGACGACCATTCACAACAGCAGTGTGCCCCTGACGCCGATGCTGCACTCCGAGAAGAACCAGGTCAAGGTGACCCCGACCGGAGCCATCGTGCCGGCGGTGATCCCGAAGTTCCTGTTCGTCGCCCTGGTGGACCGCGGCCTGGTCGACGTTTTTGATGCCGGCACCGCTCAGAAGGTGTTCACCATCAACGTCGGCGGCACGCCATCGGTGTTGGCAGGCTACTGGCGTCAGTAGCGTAGGGAACCTCGGACCCCGGACCCGGGCGAGGAGCAGGCAGCCTGCTCCTCGCTTCGTGTACGGCCGGAATCTGCTGACTTCCGGCGTCTGTCCCTGCAGAATGCGGCCCATGACCCAGGGCGCGGAGACCAGTGCCTCCAGCAGCACCACGGCTCCGGCGGCAACGGTGGCAACCGGGGGACCGAAGGGACCGGAGGCTGTCAGGATCCGGCGCATGTTCGCCGGCATTTCCAGGGGCTATGACCGCGCCAACCGTGTGCTCTCGGTGGGCTTCGACCAGCGCTGGCGCCGGGCGGCGGTGCGCTTCTGTGGCGCCGGTCCGGGGCACCGTGTCCTCGACATCTGTGCCGGCACTGGTGACCTCTCCCTGGCCTTCGCCCGCACCGGCGCGCGGGTCACCGGCGGCGACTTCTGTCCCGAGATGCTCTTCTTGGCACGGCGCAAGAGCAACGGCACCGCCAACCCCCCGACCTTCCTGGGGGCGGATGCCGAGCGGCTGCCGTTCTCGGACGACACCTTCGACATCACCAGCGTCGCCTTCGGCATTCGCAACGTCGCCGATCCCCTGCGTGGCCTCGGGGAGATGCGCCGCGTGACGCGGCCCGGCGGGCGTGTCGTGGTCCTGGAGTTCATCAGGCCCAGGCTCTTGCTGTTGTCGCCACTCTTCGGGTTCTACTTCCGGCGCGTGCTACCGCGCCTCGGCAGCCTGTTGACGGGAGATCGCAGCGGAGCCTACCGTTACCTCCACGACTCGGTCATGGCATTCCCCGAGCGCGAGCACTTCATCGAGCTGATGCAGCGCGCCGGGTTGTTGGGCACCAGACTGCGGACACTGACCTGTGGGATTGCGGCAATCTACTGCGGCACGGTCCCGGAGTAGGGCGGCCTTCGAGAGGCACCTGCCCGGCTACCTGGCCTGGTCCAAGGATCCGGCCGTGGGGTTGTTCGTGGTGTTGCCGCTTTGGATCACCTATGAGGTGCTCCGCCTGCTGGTGCTGTCGGACCGGTTCAACGGCGCGGAGTTTCTGATCTACCACTGGCTGCCCCCCGTGGGACTGAGCCTCCTGACCCTGTTCTTTGGCCTCACGGTCCTGGCGTGTGGCTGGTCCATCCTGAAACGCGACATTCCGTGGATGCGGGTGGGTCTGGTCACTGCGCTGGAGGGACTGGTCTACGGCCTGATCCTGGGTCCGCTGGCCGGAGCCCTGACCTCGTACTCTCTCCCGGTGATGGCTGCTGAGACGGTTCCGGCCATGACAGCCGAAGTGGTGTCGGCGCTTGCGCCGACGGAGCGTGCCGCCAACCTGGTCGCC
>QJVU01000448.1 GCA_003235605.1 Planctomycetota bacterium
CGATCGAGGAACAGGCCTACCCCTTCGAAGAGAAGGCAATCGAGGTGCACGAGAGCAACCTCCAGCTGATCCCGCTCGGCGTCTACAACGACTGGATCGAGAAAAGTCTGCAGCGACTCGCGGCCTTCCTGCCGGCCCGCTACGCCAAACCAGAACAGAAGAGCGAGGTCCTCACCTGGTTCGACAGCTACACCTACGTGATCGTCCGCCCGCAACCCCCCGCTCCCGGGATGCCCGAGGAAGGCGCTGTGCCGTTGCTGGCGACAGGCACAGAAACACCCACGCCAGACGTGGCGGTGGAACCGGCGACAGCCGAAACCGCCCCGCCCGAGGTCGATCCTGTGACACCAGACACTGTGGAAGAAGAGAGGACGCAAGCGCTGGTGACAGAGGACGAGGCACCGATTGCGGGTGCAGCTGCGGAACAGGCAACTGCCGAGACCGCCCCGGCCCCGATCGATCAGGAGACTCCGGAGGCCGTAGAAGAAGAGCGTGTACAGGAGCCGGCAACGGGGGCCGAGGCACCGATGCCGGACGCGACGGTGGAACAGGCGGAGACCAAGTCTGCTCCCCACGCGACCGATGCCCAGGCTGTGGTGAGCAGTGACGCCGCCCACCCAGCGAAGACGTCAGGCCCTTGAAGGTGACGCACATGAGACAGAAACCCGTGATGCGCCGTCCGTCCTCAGGGAAGCTCACACTCGCTCTCGGTTTGACCGTATTGGCTGGGTTGCTGGTGGCGTTTGCCGGGTGTGCCCCCCGCGAGACGATTCTCCCGGAGCCGGAGGTTGCGGAGCTGAAGGTTGAGGAGCCGGAGGTTGAGGAGGCGGAGGTTGCGGTGCCGGAGGTTGCGGTGCCAACTCCCCCCCCAGCGCCCACCGGCCCCAGTGTGACGCTATTGCCGAACCAGTCCGGGTTCATTGTCAACGAGGTTCCGAACAACCCGGAGAACTGGCTCGCCGAGTTCCAGGCGGCCGTAGCCTGCCTGGAGCGACAGGACTATGCCGGGGCCGTCGAGCTATTGCAGCAGGTAATCGACCACGAACCGGGCGTCACTGCACCGTACATCGATATCGCACTGGCTTATCGGGAGCTCGGCCAACCGGGGCCGGCCGAAGAACATCTACAAAAGGCGTTGGAGCTGTTCCCCGCCCATCCCGTGGCCGGCAATACCTACGGGTTGCTGCTGCGCAGCGGCGGGCGGTTCGCGGAGGCGCGCACGGTATACGAACAGGTGCTGGCGCAGTTCCCGGACTACGGCCCGGCGCACCGAAATCTCGGCATCCTCTGCGACCTCTACCTGAACGACCTGGAGTGCGCCCTGGACCAATATGAACTCTACAGCGCGGTCGAACCTGGAGACGAGCAGGTGAGGCTATGGCTCGCCGACCTGCACCTGCGCCTTGGACGTTGACCCGACCGGCGAGGTGGTCGGTCGCAGTACAGGGTGTCAAGAGAGGAAGAAGGGAGGTTGAACATGGTTCGCGAGGTGATTCTCAGTGCTTGCCTGCTCCTGTTGCCGGCCTTCACGGCCGCGGCCCAGGAGGATGGACAGGAGAAGAGCCAGACCCCGTCCGAGGCCAAGGAACTGTCCGGGATGTCGATCGTCGGCAACGATGAAGCGCCGAAGTCTCTTTACATCGTCCCCTGGAAGAGCTCCGAACTCGGCGACGAAACCAGCCTGAGCATGCTGCTCGACGGGAGAGCCACGCCGGTAGACCGGGAGGTGTTCCTGCGGCAGCTGGCCTATTACCGGGTCAGCACCGAAACAGCGAGTCGCGCGCCATGACCCCGATGCAGCGGGATTGACATATCAGTTCAACCAGAAAACCAAGGCACAAACGATCCGACGGGAGGAAGACAGATGGAAACCTTGTACTCAATCGTAGGGTTCTTTCAGAAGGGCGGCGTGTTCATGTACCCCATTCTGCTCGTCTTCGCGGTCGGCGTCGCGATCGCGGTCGAGCGTTGGGTGCAGTTGACCCGGACCCGGAACCAAAACCGCAAGATGTGGCTCCAGATCCAGCCCGTGCTGTCGGAAGGCGACTTCGAGAAAGCGCGCGAGATGGTCACCGACGACAAATCGACCATCTCGCAGATGCTCTCCATGGGGCTGGCGCGCCAGGGGGCAGTCCGGCGGCGTGAGGACATCGAGATCGCCATGGAAGAGAGCATGATGGAGATCATCCCGCAGCTGGAAAAGCGCACCCCCTACGTGGGCCTGCTGTCGAACATCGCCACCCTGCTCGGCCTGCTCGGCACGATCATGGGCCTGATCGAAGCGTTTACCGCGGTCGCCAATGCCAACCCCGCCGAGAAGGCCGACTTGCTCTCGGCCAGTATCTCGGTGGCCATGAACACCACCGGATTCGGCCTGATGGTGGCGATTCCGCTGTTGCTGGTCCACGCCAAGCTGACCTCGACTACCGGGCAGATCGTCGACAGTCTGGAGATGGCCTCGATCAAGGCGCTGAACAGCATCTCCTACTTCACCAGGCGTCAGCACGCGACGGACCCATCATGAGCAGGCGACATCATGGGCGGCGG
>QJVU01000770.1 GCA_003235605.1 Planctomycetota bacterium
AGATCACGAAGCTGCCCGAGTACATCGCCGAGATGGATCACCTCAGGGTCGAGAACCGCAAGCTGAAGACAGCGCAGCGTAATGGCGACCGCCTGATGCAGGTCAAGCAGGACCGCATCAACGAGCTCGAGGAGAAGATCCGCCGCATGGAGCGTGAGCAGAAGCCGGCGGACCAGCCGGTTCCCGTTCCAGCTCCCCAGCCGACGGATGACCTCCTCTTGGGCCCCGAGCCGGGCATCAACGGGGACCCCTTCAGCTGCAGGCGCTGTGGGTGCAAACTCCTTCACATCGTGACGGCCAAGAACAGGAAGAAGGCCATCGTCGACGCCCATGGCGTGAAGGGCAAGGCCATCTCGCATCGGATGCGGGACACCTTCGACTCCGCCTGGGGCTTCGACGCGAAGGGGGTCTACGTGACGGTTCGTACCGACGTGGAGGCCCACGAACGCGACACCACGGTGTACGAGTACCACAAGTGCGGAGGCAACCACTGATGAAGGGCATCGAGATCACCCAGGAGATCGTCGAGCAACTTGGTGGCGAGAAGCAGAGCAACGGGTCGTTCATGTGGGTTACCCGCGGCGTCCGCATCGACATGTTTCCACCCACTGAAGACAGCAAGTGCTGGAACTGCCGGATCAACAACTTCCGGCAGCATCCGGTGACCCACGTGGACGAACTCATTGCCTTCGCGTGGAGCGACGCCATCGACTTCGGCAAGGCCCTCAAGCAGAACGAGATCAAGCAGGCGCTCGGCATCTCGCCATTCGCGGGAATCTTTGGTCTATGAGCTACGTCGAGACCCATGGACACTCCGACTACAGCATCCTGGACGCCTCGCTCGTTGTGAAGCAGCGCGTGAAGCGCGCGAAGCAGCTGGGAATGCCCGCCGTGGCCCTGACGGACCACGGCAACATGCACGGTGCCATCGAGTTCTACAAGGCCGCGAAGGACGAGGGCATCAAGCCGATCATGGGATGCGAGGTCTACATGGCCCGCCGCTCCGCCAAGGAGCCCATGAACAAGCACGAGGGCAATCCGAACGACCACCTGGTCCTCCTGGCTCGCGACAACGAGGGCTATGAGAACCTGATGCGGATCGTCTCCGCCGGCCACGAGCACTTCCACTACACGCCGCGCGTGGATCTGGAGATCCTGGCCGCCCACTCGAAGGGGATCATCGCCCAGACGGCCTGCCTCAGCGGAGGCGTGGCCAGGCAGATCCTGGGATGGGAGACCTGGAACCCGAAGACCCGGCAGGTCGAACAGATCGACCCCGATTTTCAGGGTGCCCTACGACTCGCGACGGATCTGCGCGACATCTTCGGTCCTCACGGCTTCTTCCTGGAGGTGCAGGGCCATCGTGGCCCCCACCAGGACAACGACCTCGTCCGCCGACAGGAAGAGGTCGAGCGAGGTGTGTACGAGATCTGCCGCCAGACGGGGATCCCGATCGTAGCCACGAACGACTCGCATTTCATGATGCCTGAGGACGCAGCCGCGCGGGAGATCGCCTTCATGATCGCCCGCGGCGGGAAGACGATCGACAAGAAGCAGTTCGACGGCATCTCGCACTCAGCCGAGTTCTACATGAAGAGCTGGGAGCAGATGGCTGCGGCCTTCCCGGGGCGCGACCCCTCCCTGTTCAACAACACGCTCTGGATTGCGGAACAGTGCAACGTCGAGATCGAGTTGGGCAAGCATCGCTTTGTCCACCCGATCGACGAACACGGCGAGATGGACGACACCCGCATGCAGGCCGTGTGGGAAGCCAAGCTGCGGCAGGGCTTCATCGACCGCTACGGCTATGCCGAGGACGGCTACCGCCAGGAGGCGTGGGAACGCCTCCTCTACGAGAAGGAGGTCATCGAGAAGATGGGCTTCGTGCCCTACTTCCTGGTGACCGAAGACTTCGTGTCCTGGGCTCGGCTCCAGGAGATCCCCGTCGGGCCTGGCCGCGGCTCTGCCGGCGGCTGCATCATCTCGTACTGCCTGCGGATCACGAACCTCGACCCGCTCAAGTACGACCTGCTCTTCGAGCGGTTCCTGAACCCGGAACGCGTGTCGATGCCGGACATCGACATCGACTTCTGCAAGGACCGGGTCGGCGAGGTGCTCGAGTACGTCTCGAAGAAGTACGGAGCCGAGCGGGTCGCTCGGATCTCAGCCTTCGGCCACATGTGGGCCAAGCAGGTCTTCCGGGACGTGGGTCGGGTCCTCGGCATGGAGGACTGGAAGATCGGCCGCATTGCAGAGGCCCTGCCGGACGCTCAGGGCAACTTCCGCATGAGCGTCAAGGAGGCCATCGAACTGATCCCCGAGGTCCAGGAGCTCGCTGAGAGCCCCGTAGAGGCCGACAGGAACCTCCTGAACCTCGCGAGCGGCCTGGAGGGCATCCGGCGCCTTGTGACCTCCCACGCCTGCGGTGTGGTCATCGGGGACACGGACCTACGAAAGTACTGCGCTCTGATGCCCGTGAAGGAGGATGACTTCGGCGGGATGATGCAGAGCCAGCTCGACATGGGCTCGCTCGAGGACCTGGGGCT
>QJVU01000605.1 GCA_003235605.1 Planctomycetota bacterium
CATGGCGATGGCGTTGGTGGAGAAATGGAAGTTGGGTACCTGGTGTTCCCGGCAGAGCTCTAGCGCCCGGGGCAGGTCCGGCGCCAGTAGGGGCTCGGCACTGGACGACAACACCACGTCATGGGCGATCGGGAAGAGGTCCTCGGCGACCTTTTCCAGCAGTTCGCCTCCCATGG
This sequence comes from Planctomycetota bacterium, assembly GCA_003235605.1. The sequence continues at coordinate 177 of QJVU01000605.1, forward strand.
TGTTCTTGTTCTCGACGAAGTCCGGGTGCGCAAAGTGGCACATGATGCAGCGGAGCTGGCATCGCCCCACCATGTCGAGCTTTACACGTAGGAACCTCTTCTCGCGGATGACAGGCATTGGGAGGGACGGAGAAGTATAGCTGGGCCAGGAGCGGCCGCTCGGGGCTCCATGCCGTGGAGCGTTAAGCTACCCGCTCCCCCCATGGCCTCCCGACTACGCTTCGGCACCAGCAGCTGGTCCACCAAGGGCTGGGTGGGCCCGTTCTATCCCGAGGGCATGGATCCCAAGGACTTCCTGAGCCATTACGCCAAGGAGTTCGACGCCGTCGAGGCCGACGTCACCTACTACCGGGTGCCGGACGAGGAGTTGGTCAGGGGATGGGACGCTCGGACTCCGGACGGCTTCGTGATCTGCGCCAAGTTCCCGAGGAGCGTGGTGCATTGTGGCGAGGATCGGGTTCCCGACCCCGACAAGGTGCTGAACCCCGAGGCCGAGGGGGTATTGGCAGACACCGACGAGTTCCTGCGGTGCATGGCATTGCTCGGCCCGAAGTGCGGTTGCCTGGTGTTGCAGTTCCCGTATTTCAACCGGCAGGTGTTCTCGAGCCGGTTCACGTTCCTGGACAGGCTGGATGCCTACCTCGAGAAGCTGCCCAGGGACTTCCGCTACGCGGTGGAAGTCAGGAACAAGTGGTGGTTGAAGCTGGACCTGTTGGACGTGCTCAGAAAGCACGATGTCGCGCTGGTGTTGACGGACATCTCCTACATGCCCCATCCGGCGAACGTGGCGAGGGACTTGGACGTGCTGACGACCGACTTCACGTATGTCCGGTTGATCGGGGACCGGGCCGAGGTCGAGCGCCGGACGAGGACCTTCGACAGAGTCGTGGTGGATCGGGAAGTCGGCATGAGGCGCTGGGCGCTCCTTCTCCGCAAGCTCACGGACCGTTTGCCCCTGGCCTGGGTGTTCGCCAACAACCACTTCGCGGGCCATGCTCCGGCGACGGCGCGGACTCTGCGGCAGCTCGTGGACGAGGACAAGATCACCTGACCGGGGACCCGGGCACCGGGTCCCCGGATGATCTGCTACCTGTAGGCGATCCGATACAAGAGCTGCAGGTGGTCGTCCGCGAAGGGTCCCTCGCCCACTTGGGTAGCCGGGCCTTTGGAGAAGACCGTCCACTTCTGGAGAAACCCCGGCGGGGTGCAGGCCAACGAGGCGGCCACGGTGAGGGCGGGGCTACCCAGTCTCGAGTGCTGCCATGCACTCTGGAACCAGACCTTGTTCTCGGCCATCGACTTGTCCCACACGGTTTCGAACCCCAGGATGCTCTCCGAGGATCTGGATGCGATGTTCGTGAGCATCACGAAGGGCTGGTTCAAATCGACATGGAGCTTGTTGCAGAGGGCTCCGATGCTCACGCCATCGGGGAACCCAGCGACACCGACGACGTGGACCACGAGCTGTCCAGGCGCGGTTCCGAAGCTGCCGAATCTGACCGCCATGGGATGCGGCTGAAATGGCCTGAAGGCCCTGGTGATGGTGACATCGGCAAACGCCCGCGCCCGGTCATTACCGTCCGCGGGGGATTCGGTGCAGGCGGGCCCGGTTGCAGGCACGGACTCGGCGACCTGAAAACTCACTGCCGGGGATGCGACACCGTCCAGGGGGTAGGGCAGAGGAGACGTGTTGCTCCAGTTGACGAAGTCCGGCACCGTCTTGCGGTCCAGCCCCCCGCCGGTGAACACGTAGTCGCTCAGCATCGCCTGCTTTCCGGTGTAGAACCAGTAGCCGCGAAACGGGAAAGAGACATGTGCGCCCCAGGGTTCGCCCGCGGCGCTCGGCTGCAGCGAAGGCCAGGACATGCTGCCCTCGAACATCGTCGTGGGGGTGGTCTGGATGTTCCTGGCCCAAGTCGCGGTCATGGTCGAGATGTCGATCTCTGACATCCGCAACGTCACGCTGGACCACGTGCGGCCCCACATCGACGTGGGTTGGCTTGGCGTGTGGACACGGAAATCGAAACTCTTCACGAAGAGGAACTTGCCACGTAGCTCGTTGTCCGCGTGCTGGATCCGCATGTCGGGATAGCGGCCGAGGACATCGGTGCTGCCGAATCCATGGGTCTGGAGGTACCCCCGTGGTGAGGTGAGGTAGCTGACATTGACCTGTGCGGCGAGCGAGGCAGGCGTGGACGCAAGGAAGGCGACCACGGCGGCGGCAATGCACCATGAGCGGCCCGCATGAGCGAAAACAGCCAACCCCATCCCTCTTGCGAGTGACGAGGCTGGCCCTGCATCACCCAACGGAAGGGGGCCCTGCGAGATCCCGCCTTTCCGAAGGCCTGATCGTTGTGTTGAAGTCGTCG
>QJVU01000460.1 GCA_003235605.1 Planctomycetota bacterium
GGCGGTGGGCGTGGAATGGCCCTCTGGCCTTGCTCGGCAAAGGCTTCGGAAGAGTGGCATCCGCGTCATTCGGTATGCCGAAACTGAGGGTCCCTTGCGGCCCCGGCAAAGTCTGGCTAAGAGCATTGGTCCCGATGTCGAATCCAACGCTAGTTTCGAGTCACTAAGCACTTATGAGTTCAGCCAAAGGGGGTCCCGGACTTCAGAAGCTGATCGCTCTCTGCGACGACCTGCGACGCATTCGTAGCCGCATGATGGATCCAGATCTGGAAACGGAAGCCAAGAGCAGGCTACGCCGCCAGTCACAGCGGAAGGACCAGCAGCTCGCCCGGAGCCTAGCAGACTACCGCTTTCGCGGCCCCCTCGGCGAGGTCGTGCGAGCTTTCAAGCTGGAATCGGAGCATTTCCAGGTCCTGACTGTGCTGCTGCACCGGCAGATGCGGTCGGAAGATCCCACTTTGGAGGGTCGGCTGATCCTGGCCTCGCTGTTCCAGACACCCTTCGACATCCTGGCTAACCTGCACCTACTCCATGCCAGCAGCCCTCTTAGGGCAGCCGACCTGGTGCGGATAGTGGACCAGGACGCCTCCTCGGAAGACCTGCTCGAGGCTCGATTCCGACTCTCCGAACGGGCGCTGGAGGCGTTCCGGGGCGAGGTTGCCGGACTCGTGCCCGCGGACCTGCGGGGGGCGCGACGGACGGCCTACACCCACCACCGTCAGTTCCTCATCGACCTGCGAATCCTGCACAACCTCTACCGCCACCGCAGTGCGCGCGTCTTCACCCAGGAGCGTTGGGACCAGTTGCACACCAGTCCCCCGGGTCCGCTGCGGAGCCTGGACCACCGCATCGAGAACTTCTGGAAGAAGATCCGCACGCGCCTGGACAGCACCGAAGATGCGGAGGGATTCCCGGCAGTGCAGTTCTTGCGCAGGTACGCGCTCTCCGAGGCGGAAACGATGATCGTGATCCACATGCTCTTCCAGGAGCTCTATGACGGCAACGCCTTCGCCGACGTGGTGGAGCTGTTGAGGCTGGTGAGCGCCGGTGAGGATGAGCTGCTGAGGAACCGCAGTCTGATGCACCGCACCGCTCCCCTCCTGAAGCACGAGATCCTCTCGGTGGAGACGATTCTCGACGGCCGCGAGCTCACTGGAGAAGCTCGGCTCAACGACTGGGTTGTGAACGCAGTCTTTGGCGTGGCGGTCCGGGACGACGCCATTCGGCCCGACGAGCGCATCGACTGGCACGACTACCTGCGGGACATGCACGGTAGCCGGGGGTTCTTCGAAGACCTCGAAGCAAGCTGAACGCCGAGTCAGTTCCGGCCTTGCCGCTACCGAAGGCCGAAAAAGCGTTCGTGCAGCGCACTCACAGCCCTCTCCAGGTGCTCCTCGCGGATGACCATGCCGATGTTGACCTTGATCGCACCCTGACTGATGACCCGAACTCTGACTCCGACTTCAGCCAGGGTCTGGAGAACCTGGGCCGCGATCCCCGGGGTGGTGGCTATGCCCTGGCCAACGACGCAGATGATCGCGTGCTTGGGGTCGATGGTGGCGGTGCCGAGTCGTTCGAGTGCTGCCGCAAAGTCGGCGAGGTTGTCCTCGCGATCCGCGGTCATCGAGATGGACACTTCCGACGTGGCGACCAGATCCAGGTCCACCTGAGCGTCGGCGGCAGCCTGGAAGACTTGTGCCAGGAAACCGTGCTGCTGCAGCATCGGTGGCGAAATCAACGTGATCAGGAAGATCCCACGCTTGTGGACAATGGCGCGCACAGCAACGCCCGGCTCCTCGTAGTGCGGCAGGATCACGGTACCCTTGGACTCTGGCCGCTTCGTGTTCAGTACCCGCACCGGAATGGACTTCTCGATTGCCGGCAGGATCGTTGCGGGGTGCAAGACCTTGCCACCATAGTAGGCGAGCTCGCTGGCCTCTCCGAAGCTCAAGGTGGGGATCGGCCGGGGGTCGTCCACCAGCTTCGGATCCGCGGTCATGACCCCGTCCACATCGGTCCAGATCTGGATCTCCTCCGCCCCGAGGGCGTGGCCGAACAAGGCCGCCGAGTAGTCCGAGCCATTGCGGCCCAACGTGGTGATGTTGCCCCGCTCGTCCCGTCCCAAGAAACCGGTGACAACCGGCAGTTCCCCGATGTCCTGGAAGTACCTGGCAATGCGGCCGTCGTCCGGCAAGGGTCGAGCGCGGCCGAAGCTGCTGTCCGTCATGAGTCCGGCCTCGAACGCGTTCACGGCGCGGGCCGGCAGCCCTTCGGCACTGAAGTAGGTGGCCACTGTGCGCGCGGAGCACCGCTCACCGAAGCTGAGCATCTGGTCCACCGCTCGCCGACTCGCCTCGGAGACCAGTTTCATGCCCTGTGCAAGGTCGGCGAGCTCGCGATGCAGGTCGTCCAGGAGGTCTTCTGCCAACCCAAGGCCCCGCAAGACCTCCCGATGCCGGTTCACTATCGCGGAGATGTCGGTATCGCCCCGCGGGGCGCGTTCGCTCAGATCCACCAGAGCGTCGGTGACGCCAGCATGCGCAG
>QJVU01000665.1 GCA_003235605.1 Planctomycetota bacterium
AAACCGCTTCGCGGTAGGGATCTCGCACCTGATCTATCCGTCTTGCTAGACGGGTCATTTCTCGATGTATCATCTCCTTCAAGCCTCTAGAACGGGCTAACAGCCTCCCGGTGAGCTAAGGTGGGTGTTTGTAACCCAACCCAACTCTCACCTTCGGAGGCCGTCATGAGCCCGCTACGCCAACGCCTGATCGAGGATCTCACGATCCGCAACTACTCGCCGAGAACCATCGACATCTACGTCGATCGCCTCGCCCAATTCGCCCAGTACTTCGGCCAATCTCCCGATCGACTCGGGCCGAGCGAGATTCGCGCCTTTCAAGTCTTCCTGGCCCACACCAAGAAGAGCTCCTGGGCCGAGTTCAACCAGAGTGTCTGCGCGCTTCGCTTTTTCTACCGCGTCTGCCTGGGCAAACCCTGGATGATCGAGCACATCCCCTTCCCCAAACAGCCCAAGCAGCTCCCGGTGGTACTCAGCCGGCAGGAGATCCAGCGTCTCTTGGGGGGCCTCACCAACCTCAAGCATCGCACGATGGTGATGACCCTCTATGCGACGGGGCTGCGCCTGGCCGAGACCCTCGCGCTGCAGCTTCGCGACATCGATAGTGCACGGATGCTCCTGCGGGTCCGCCAGGGCAAAGGCGCAAAGGATCGCTACGTGCCGCTGCCGCAGACCCTCCTGGAGCAGTTACGGCACTACTGGCGATGGTACCGCCCTTCGCTTTGGCTCTTTCCCTCGACCGATCCGAGGCGTCCCCTAACGGCAAGCGCCCTCCAGCGCGTCTGTCGCCGAGCTGCCCGGAAGGCCGGGCTGGGCAAACGGGTCTCCCCGCATACGCTGCGCCACACCTTCGCCACGCATCTGTTGGAGGCAGGAGTGGATCTGCGGACGATCCAGGCGTGGCTGGGCCATCGCTCGCTGCGCACCACCTCGATCTACCTGCACGTGGCCACCGAGCCACACAAAGGCGCCTCCACGGATCTGCTGCGGGTGGCGCTCGAAGCATGAGCCGCCCTCGGCTCGACGTGGCCGAGGTCTTCCGCCGCTATCAGGACGCGTACTGGGCCACGTATGCGGCCTCGTCTCAGCAGCGCCGGGTGGTCCGGGACCTGATGGCCTGTCGCACGGCGGCGCTCGGTGGGCACCTCCGACGCTGCGGGGCGTGCGGCCACGAGCAGATCGCCTACAACTCCTGCCGCAATCGCCATTGCCCGAAGTGCCAGGCGCAGAAGCAAGCGGCCTGGCTGGAAGCGCAGCGTGCCAAGCTGCTCGAGGTGCCCTATTACCATGTCGTCTTCACGCTGCCACAGGCGCTGGGCCCGCTGGCCCTGCAGAACAAGCGCCTGCTCTACGGCCTCTTGTTTCGGGCCGCCTCGGAGACGCTCTTGACGATCGCCCGGGACGAGAAGCACCTGGGGGCCAAAATCGGCTTTACCGCCGTGTTGCACACCTGGGGGCAGACGCTCTTGCATCATCCGCATCTGCATTGTGTAGTGCCTGCCGGAGGGCTCTCGGCCGACGAACGGCGTTGGATTGCCGCGCGTGAGCAGTTCTTTCTGCCGGTGCGGGTGCTCAGCCGTTTGTTCCGGGGCAAGTATCTGGCCTATCTCCGGCAGGCCTACCAGCACGGTCGTCTGGTCCTGACGGGTCGGCTCCAGGGCTTGGCCCAGCCCAGCACGTGGCGCGCCTTTGTCGCCTCGCTGGCGCAGATCGAGTGGGTGGTCTACGCTAAAGCCCCGTTCGGTTCTGCCGAGCAGGTGCTCAAGTATCTGGCGCGCTACACGCACCGGGTGGCCCTATCGAATCGGCGGCTGATCACGCTCGAGAACGACCAACTCGCCTTCACCTACAAAGACTACCGACGGGGTCAGCGTGAGCGCGTGATGCGTCTTGCGGCGGTGGAGTTCATGCGGCGCTTCCTGCTGCACGTCCTTCCCCAGGGCTTCGTGCGCATCCGGCACTACGGCTTGCTCTCGAACCGCTCTCGCAGAGACAAGCTGCGGCTGTGTCGGAGGCTGCTCGGCTCACCTCTCGAGCCCGAGACAGGCACAGAGCCGGTAACCGAGGCTGCCTTGCTCGAAGGGAGCGATCTGTGCCCGGCCTGTAAGAGGGGTCCTCTGCGCGTGGTGACCAAGCTGCCGCGCTCAAGAGCCGGTCCTGAACCCCGGAGCAACACAGCCCATGCTGCTTGAATGCAGGTCCTACCTTGCCACGGTCGCGCCCCTTAGTCTTGAAGCGGCCTCCTTCAAGACGAGGCCGAGCTACGTCCGATCCACGTGCCTATCGTGCCGAGCTGGCCTGAGGAGCGCGTATACGGGGGCCGACCGAGCTGCCCGGCCTCCGCAGGTCCCTCGAAGTGCCACGTCTCTCCCTCTTCGATGCCGGCGCGACGGCTGCCTCGGTCTTATTCAATCCCCATAGCTGTGCTTGCCAGCGGCTCAGTTCAACGGGATTGTATCCGGAATGCTGCCCAAGCCTGTGCAAGCCAGAAGGGGCCTGCTTATCTTCTAGCACTCCGGATACAATCCTTTATGTTAT
>QJVU01000373.1 GCA_003235605.1 Planctomycetota bacterium
GTCGGGATCCTCGGGAAATCGGTGCCACACCTCGCGCATTGCCTCCGCATAGGCCTTGTCGAGGAGCTCCCGGTCCTTGGGTGCCGGGTCTGCATACCGCTTGGTGATCGCATCGATCAGCGCCTGCTCCACCGCCGTCGCGCTCGACGCGAGCTGCTTCGCCTTCTGTGCGGCGAGATGTGCGCGTCGCGCCGCTCCCTCGTCGGTCAACGCGAGGTTTATGTTCGGCCCCAGGGCATAGGCAATGCCCCACCAGGCCATGGCGCACTCGGGATCCCACCTCTCCGCCTCCCGGAAGGCCCGCACGGCCTCGTCGTGGTTGAACCCCCACAGCAGGATGAGGCCCTGGTCGAAGAACCGCTGTGCCCGGGATGAGCGGGTCGTCACCTTGCGACCGAACCTGTCGAGGTTGTGGTAGAAGGTGATCCGCTCAGGTGAGCAACCCCCTACCAGGAGCACGCACAATAGCAGGGGGACGTGGGGCATCCGCATGGTCGAGATCCTAGCGACCTCAGGAGGTCACAGCTAACATCTGCCGCCACCCATGAGCACCGCCAACCCCTCACCGCGGAAGCGCACCACCCCGGTGCAAGTTCGCGATGTCACCATCGGCGGCTGCAGCCCCGTGGTCATCCAGTCGATGACCAACACCGATACCGCCGACGCCGAGGCCACCGCCCGTCAGGTGGCGGAGCTCTTCGGCGCGGGTTCGGAGTTGGTGCGCATCACCGTCAACAACAGGGCCGCCGCCGCCAAAGTGGCCGAGATCCGGTCTCGCCTCGACGACCAGGGCCTGGATGTGCCGCTCATCGGTGACTTCCACTACAACGGCCACGTGCTGCTGCGGGAGTTCCCGGACGCGGCGGCTGCCCTCGACAAGTACCGCATCAACCCGGGCAATGTCGGCAAGGGTGCCAACCACGACAAGAACTTCGCGACCATGATCGAGGTCGCGCGGGACCACGACAAGCCGGTTCGCATTGGTGTGAACGCCGGGTCCCTCGACCAGGAGCTGATGTCCGAGCTGATGGAGCGGAACGCTGCTTGCACCGAGCCACGTTCGGCAGAAGAGGTGCTCCTGGATGCGATGGTGGAAAGCGCGCTGCGCTCTGCGGCGGCGGCAGAAGAGCTGGGTCTCTCCAAGAACAAGATCGTCCTCTCCGCCAAGATCAGCAGGGTCCAGGAGCTGGTACAGGTCTACCAGCAGCTCAGTTTGCGCACGGACCACGCGCTGCACCTGGGCCTCACGGAGGCCGGCATGGGCACCAAGGGTATCGTTGCCTCCACCGCCGGACTGGCGGTCTTGTTGCAGCAAGGCATCGGCGACACCATCCGGGTTTCGCTCACCCCCGCGCCGAACGCTCCTCGCACCGACGAGGTGAGGGTCTGCCAGCAGGTCCTCCAGACCATGGGCATTCGACCATTCCTGCCCAGCGTGACCGCCTGCCCCGGCTGCGGACGCACCACCAGCACCTACTTCCAGCAGCTGGCCCGGGAGATCGAGGACTTCCTCACCGAGCGCATGCCCGAGTGGAAGCAAACGAACCCCGAGGTCAACAAGCTCACGGTCGCTGTCATGGGTTGCGTGGTGAACGGGCCTGGAGAGAGCCGGGCCGCGAACCTCGGCATCAGCCTGCCCGGCACCGGCGAGGCACCCCGATCACCCGTCTACGTGGACGGCGTGCACGTTGCCACGCTCGAGGGGAAGACCCTGGCCGAGGACTTCAAGCGAATGATCGAGGAGTATGTACGGAGTCAGGTACGTTCTTATCGTTTTGCTGCGAAACGATAAGAACGTACCTGACTCCGTACTACGGCATGCCCCCGACGACCAGCGTCAGGGCGTTGCTGAACGCGTAGCCCAGGCTGTTGGCAGCCTGGTCCTGGATGGCGAATTGGTGGAACACGGAGATGCCAATCAGGTTCTTGTCGTTGGGGATCGCAAAGCGCAGGTCCAGGCCGCCAAGGAGGTCCGTCTTGGCTGTCACCAGTACCTCGCCGGATACGTAGAGGCTGCAGTTCGGCGCGCCGAGGGCGGCCAGGTTGAAGGGCAGTGACGTGCCGAAACCCTGGGTGTTGGAGACGCCGACGATCAAGACCGAGTTGGTGTTGCCCAGCGCGCGTCGCAGCGTCAGGGTGACCGGTCCGCCGATCGTGGGCTCGCCACTGGCGCCGGCTTCGGGCACCGCTCCCCCCACGCTGGCTGCACAGACGACCTTCCACGCCCAGGGCCGCGTCGTGAAGCGGACCCAGCTGCCCCCGCTGCCGTTGTTGCGCCAGTAGGGTGTGATGTTGCCCGAGGTGGTGATGCCGAGGCGGATCGTGTAGGGAGACGGGTTCACGAAGGCCAAGAAGAACTTCTGGTCCTTGCCGATCTGGACCTTCTTGTTGAAGGTCGCCGTGTACCAGCCGACGCTGGGCCCGATCACCATGGTCCCGGTTGCCAGTACGGAGTTGGGCGCGCCGCTGCTGTTGGCATCGTAGAGGAGAGTCGAGACGGTCTGCGAGCTGGTGAGGCCCGAGGCTGACATC
>QJVU01000221.1 GCA_003235605.1 Planctomycetota bacterium
GCTGAAGCGGCCGGATTGGAGCTGGCGGAGCTGCTCCAGGGTCTCGGCCTCCACCGCGGGCGCGGACTGTTCGTCCAGCCCCACCTGCACGAACACCAGACCCTTGTGCCGATCCATGGAACAGTGGGCGTAGTACGCAAGCGACTGCTTCTCGCGCACTTCGCGGAACAGGCGCGAATGCGGGCCACCCCCGAGCATGTTCGTGAGCAGGCGCCGCGCCATCCACAACCGCGGGTCGTCGCTCAACGGCGCGCGCAGCACCAGCACCATCTTGCTCTGTTGGAGGTCGACACGCTCCACGTGGCCGCGCCGCTCGGTCTGGCTGCGCTCAGCCACGGGCGGAATCGGCTGCGGGCTTCGCCTGGGCAGCGCGTCGAGGAGGCTCTCGATTCGGGTCAGCAGCTCATCCTCGTCCTCCGGCAGCACGCCCATGGCGATGACACAGACCTCGCCGTGGGCAAGGAAGTCGCGGCGCGCGGCTTCGGGTGCCTGCCGGTCCAACGCCTCGATGGCCTCCACGCCGCCGTGCTCGGGGATCGCCATCGGCTCACCCTCGCAGGCCCGGCCCAACGCCTGCTGCCAGGCATAGGCCCCCTTGTCGTCGAAAAGCGCGCGCACCGCATCGACCGCCTGGCGGCGCTCGCGAAGAAACGTGTGTTCCGGGAAGCCCTCCCCGTCCAGCCGTGGCCGTGACATCAGCTCCGCCAGGAACCCGAGGCCAGCTCCCAGCTGATCGGGCTTCCCGGGCAGATAGTCGCCGGCGACGCAATCCAACGCGAACCGTAGCACGTGGCTCTCCCCTACCTTGCCCGTGCCCGGAGCCACGGTCGCGCCATACAGGCTCTCCATGCGCCGTGCCAGGGTCGGCCGGTCGGGGTCCGTGGTCGTACCCTGCAGCAGCAGGCTGGACAGCAGCGACCGGGCCGCCGCCCGCTGGTCCAAGGGACGACGGGCGGTCAGCGTCAGGCGGAAGGTCTTGAAGCGAAGATCCCGCCGGTGGAACACGGGTATCCCCTTCACCTCCGCCGCCCGAAAGCCGGCAAAAGCCTCGCTCATCGCCAGCAGCATAGCCGGAGCATTGGCCGAAGTATCACGTTATCCTGCGGCCATGTGGAGCGAGATCGAATGCGCGGTCGTCTGTGTGTTGCTGTCGTCGCTGCCAGCACAGTCGCCGCAGTCGAGGCCCACGGAGCCGCCCTCCCGTGAACAGCTCGCGAGGATCCTGGCCAAGGGACACCACCTCGACCACAGGCTGTCGAGGATGGCCAGCTTCGACGCCCAGTTGAGCATCACCCCGCTGGGCCGGAACGTGGACACCGTCACCGTATCGATCAAGACCCTGTTCTGCCTGGACGTCCCCAGGGGCGGCTCCCGCAAGCCGTTCGACATGATCCGCTACTCCCTCGACGAGGGCGGCAAGCGTGTGGAGCGAGGCCGCGATGCCTACGGGTACTGGTTCCGCTCCGACAGCAAGGTGACCCCCCTGGATGACGCCAACGGTGCCACGGACCGCGAGCTCGTCCAGCGGGAGATCAGCCTCGCCAAACAGCTGCTTCGCGTCGTGGATCCCGGGGCCATCCTCGAAGGGCTCCAGGGCAAGGTTCGCGTGACCGCGGGGAAACTACCCCTGGGCAAGGCCCAGGAAGCCCGCTACTGGGTCGCAGAGGGCACCTTGGAGGATTACCCGTTCTACACCCTCCCCCAGGAAAAGGGACAGCGACGGGCTCGCGTGCGCGTGTACGTGGACAAGAGCACCGGCATGCTGTCGGCCGTGGAGGCCCGACACCCGCCCACCGGCAGGAGGGAGCTGGTCCTGTTCCGCGACTACGCGCGGCAGGACGTGGCCGGCACCGACACCGGCAAGACCGGCGTCACGCTCCCTACCCGCCTCAAGATCTACCAAGCCGGTGGCGGCGAGTACGAACAAGTAGTCCAGGTCGTCATCCCGTCCGTGTTGCTGAACAAGCCACTCACCGCCGCCGACTTCCAGCGGTCGCGCTAGGCAAGCGCCATCACGCCGTCAGGAGGTGGACTCAGTAGGTGAACTCGGTGATGAAGCCCGTGGTCTGCACCAGGCTGGCGCTGGTAGCCGTGGCCGCGGCGGAGATCTCCATGAAGTAGGGTCTGCCGGGGGTGTAGGAACCCGTCTTGATCTGCTTGCCGTCGGACACCGACCAGCCCAGGGCGTTGCCGATGGCGGCGTCCTGCAGCAACACGTACTGGGTGTAGAACGTGATCCCGCCGAGGCTGGCGCTGTCCGGGATCGTGAAGAACTGGTCCCAGCGGCCCCCATAGGGGTTCGTGCTGTTGGAGGTCTTGCCAAAGATCAGGATCAAGTTGTCGTGGTAGAGGAAGCACCCGGGCGCACCGGCCAGTCCAAGATCGAACGTCTTCTTGTTCAGACCGATCGACCAGACCGTGGCCGAATTGGCAGCCGCGTTGTAGAGCAGCGTGCGCGTGTACGAGCCCGGCACGAAACCGCTGTACGGGTAGTTGATGTTGGAAGTGGCGGTGTTGTTGTAGCATGC
>QJVU01000259.1 GCA_003235605.1 Planctomycetota bacterium
GCGCGGACCGGCAAGCCCGCCGGCTCGCGGACAGTCGGAAGGCAGCTCACCATGTGGGCGCGCGCCCTGACGAAGGCGATCTCGTCGCGGATTGCCTTCGCCCGCTTCGTCACGTCGACGGAAACCGCCGCCTCCAGATCGGACAGGCGGCCAGGGAGGTCGTGGAAACGGGGAAGCACCTCGTGCAGGCTCTCCGGCTTCAGGTCCGCGAGGAGGCGCAGGAACTCGCCGAACGCCCGGGACACCGCCAGCACCTGATGGGGTCCGGTGGGTTTGTCATGGCTGCTGGCATTCCGGATCCTCCACGTGGCGCGCCAACAGCCGCCCGTATCGTCGTCGACCCAGGCCCTGCCGTTCCGCGCCGGTATCAGCGTCAACACCTCCCGGCGCCCAGCCGGCGGTGGCCCGGCGGCCATCGCCATGCGCAGGTGCTCGGTGGTCCGCACCATGTTCTCCATCAGCTTCGCTGCGTCGGCGAAGACCCGCGCATTGATCCCCTGGAGCACCACCTGCCGGTCCCCCGCCGCGGTGCGCATCGTGACCAGCCGCGTGTCCTGGAGATGGCCGTTGCCGAACCGGACCGCGGCAACGCACTGCCCCGGCAGGTCGAAGCGGGCCATCAGCGCGCCCAGATCCATGCCCATGGAGTGAATGAACCGTATCCTGATCGGTTTCCAACCCCGTTGGGCCTCCGGCCCTGCGAAACAGGAGAACCCGATGTTCGTCCACGTTCCCCAGCCCTCCAAGAACGCCAGGAAGCTCAGCGAGGAGTTGGTCCAGGTCGTGCGCGCGGCCAAGAAAGACGACAAGAGCTTGAGCTACATGGATGTCTGCCAGGCCTGCACCCTCGCCAAGCTAGAGGTTCGGGAAGAGCTGGGCGGCATGGCCCAGAGGACCCAGATCCGGATCGCCCTTGGCATCTTGGTGGCGGCACTCGTGGCGGTCGTCATCGCAAGCGCCGTGAACGCGCTACTGCACGGATAGAATCGCCAGACAGGGCGACCCGGGAGCCAGGCAGGGAGGCACGGAAGCCAGGCAGGGAGACACGCAGCCCCTTTCTATTCGCCCCACTTGTCGAAGGCGTGCAGCAGCGCCACCCCCATGCGCCGGTGGGGCTTGGCGGCGTCATGTCGGCCGAAGACGTCCAGGATGTAGCGCCCCTTCGGCAGGCTCCCCAGCGTGACCCGGACCTTGGTGTCGGTGATCACCGCGGGCACCAACCCCTCTGGCCCGCTACCGGTGATCGAGACCTTGATCCGGTCGGTGGCGTCCGGGCGGCCGACCCCGTCCACCCCCAGCTTCCATCCAGGCGTGGGCATGGCCAGGGTCAGGATCACGTCCGTGCCCTTGATCTCGACCCTCCGCACCCAGTTGTTCATCTCCACCAGGTGCTTGGCACCTCGAGGAGGTCGGGTGTTCTTCCTGGTGTCCTGGGGTCCGGCCCCGAGGAAGGCAACAGCAGCCAGCGAGGTGACAACGAGAGCAACAGGTTTCCAGGGGCTCATGGCGGATCTCCTTCTCCTTGTTTGAATCGGCGTAGCGCTCGCGATCGGGGACCAGGGCTCGGGACCAAGCGCTCGGGATCGGGGGGTCAGGGGCTCGGGACCAGGGGCCAGGCTGGACAACGCCGCCTGGCATCACTGGTTCCGCTTGGTCGCTGCCTCCACTGCCCTGACGTGGACCGCGGGGGTGCCACGGGCTTGGAGCTTGTCGTTGAAGGTCACGAGATCCGTGCGGATCAAATCGCGCAGCTTCGAAGTCTCGGCGTCGATGGCCTGGGCCAGCTCGCTGTAGACCCCCCGCGCCTGGTTCGTGGGGCGGTTGTCGCCGTGGGCCACGACGCCCACCAGGGCGGTCAGCCGGTTGTTCAGCCGGATCGGGTAGTTCAGGGGGTCCTGGGCACTCTGGCTCCGGGTCTGGTAGAGGGTCTCCTCGATCGCAGTGAGCTTTCTCACCAGTTCCTTGCCCGTCGCCAGGACCTCCTTGGCGCCTGCATCGTCTTTCAGCCGCTTCTGCAGCGCGGCGATCTGGCTCTTGACGTCGCGGATCTCGCGGATCGCCAGATGGGTCTCGGAGATCTTGTCACGGATCTCCATCAGGAACCCGAACTGGGCCTGCAGGTCCTCGTCGGTGGCGGAGCTGCGGGGGTCCTTCACCACCTTGAAGGGGACGGTCCGCGTCTTTCCTGCGGCCTCGAGCTCACAGAGGTACTCCCCCGACGGTGCCACGGGTCCTCTCGTGCCGCCGCCCCAGATCACCATCCCCTCGAAGGTCTCGGCGTCCGGGTAGCGCAGATCCCATCCGAAACGGTTGGCTCCTTTCTTCACCGTGAGCTTGCCTTCCTTCTTGTCCTTGTCCGGGCGGGTAGAGAACCTGCGGATCAGTGTTCCGTCGGACTCGCGGATCGAGAGCGTCATGGCATTGTCCGCTTTCTCTGGTTTGGCTCCTTTCTCCGGCCTCGCTCCTTTCTCCGGTTTCGCTCCTTTCTTCGGTTTCGCTCCTTTCTTCGGTTTCGCTCCTTC
>QJVU01000492.1 GCA_003235605.1 Planctomycetota bacterium
ACACGAACGGCCGTTTCCTGGTCCAGCGGCGGCCGCGGGACCCCGGGGGCAGGATCACCCTTGTCGTCACGGGCAACGACAGGCCCGCCCGCCGCGTGCCAGGTATCGCATGGAACACGACCGACCTGCGGATCGAGGTACCCGCGCTACCGGAGCTGGAGCTGATCGTTGTCGAGGTGGGCGACGGGCACCCGCTTGAGCACTACGGCGTGATCCACCAGGAGGCCTGTGCGGGGCTCGGCTTCGGCAACCTGAAGCCGATCGGTCACCTGCAGCGTCATCCGCAAGGGCGGGTGCGGATCGGCTGCCTGACCAGGGGACGGCACCGGTTCACGGTGGTGCCCCGGGATCCGACACTGTCCTGGAGTGAACCCCGGGAGGTCGAGGTCGGCGAGCAGCCCCTGGCCCCCCTGGTCGTCGAGGTGCCGCGCCGGGGGGCACGACCCGTGGTCGTGGTGGATGCGGCCGGGAAAGGCATCGGCGGCGTGAAGCTGCAGTTGTTGAGGCCTTGCCATGTCGACGGGGGAGAGCGCCTGTTCGTCATCGATCCCCTCGAGACCAGCGGTGCCAGCAGCCCCTCTCTGGCACTCGTGGAGCAGGAATCGGTCACGGACTCCCACGGTTGTCAGGCCCTGCACGGCAACCCGACGCATCGGTATGCGCTCCGGGTCCTGCCATCCAGCCACCTGCCTCGGCTGATCTGGGACGTGATACCCAACGGGCGCTTCGGTGAGCTGCGGATCGTCCTGGACGAGGGGTGCTCGGTTCAGTGTCGGGTGGAGCCCCTGGAGCAATGGCAGCGCCTTTGCAGCCAGCGGCCTCCCACCGGCGATGGTCAAGAGGATCCGGAGGTCGGCTTCAGCGTGACGAGTCTGGCACCGGGTGCGCTCCGGCGGGTGTCGCCCCTGGTGCAACCGGATGCAACCGGTCGTTTCCAGATCTCCGGCCTTCCTCCTGGCGCAGCCGAGCTGTCGATGCGGTGGTACCGTCGCGACGGTGAGGATCTGGATCCGATGGTCACCACCGTCCAGCGTTGGGAGGAGCTTCCCGCGGAGAGGCCCGCCGACGTCGTCGTCGACCTGCGCCGCTTTCAGCCGATCCAGCTGTCCGGCCTCGCGACGCACAACGGCCGGCCGCTGCCGGAGGCGCGCATCCTCGTGAGCATCACCCAGGAAGTCGGCGGCATTCCCAGGGGGATTGCGGGCCTCCAAGTCAAGACCGGCGCCGGCGGGCTGTTCGCCTGCGAGGGCTTGACCGGCGCGTGGACGGCGCGTTGGTCCGGCCTCGTTGCCCGCGCCGGGCCCATCACGACCGACACGCGCGCCGTGGAGTTCGCCTTCCACAGCGGTGGCCTGGCGGTGGTGGTTCGGCGCGAGAATGGGACCCCGGTGTCCGGCGTCACCATCCACCATTCCCTGAAGGGACCTGTTCCTCTTTCTCGGATGCAGACGCACGATCTGCCGCGCAGCGATGCCCAGGGCAGGGCCTCCGTGTCGTGCATCGCCCCCGGGGACTACGAACTCTGGACCTGGCCCAGGTCCATGGAGACTGAGGAGGCACGCCGCAGGGCCTTTGGCGCCGATGCGCAAGCGGCCCTCGCGGCCCGAATACCCCTCGGAAACGCGAAGGTGGTACTGGGCGAGACCGTGGAGGCCCGCGTCACCCTGCCGGCGACGGCAGGCTACTGAGCCTTCCCGGCGACGGCAGGCTGCGGACACGCGACCTCACAGGTGCATCCAGAGTCCGAAGCTCAGGAACTCCTCCACGTCGCGGTAGAACTGCGTCTGGCTCGAATGCCCGTGATAGTACTCGAGCCCGAGCCGCACGGAGATGTGGGATGCCTTGGGCCGGATCCAGATGCCGGTCTGCAGGTTGTAGTTGATCGACCAGCCGATCTCCTGGAACGAAGTCATGTTCAAGCCGGCGTAGGCCGCGGGGAATTGGGGACCGAAGATGTGATCCACCCACTCGGTCCCCATCATCCATCGCGCCCGTTCGTTGTCGTCCCCGATCTTGAAGGCGTAGTCACCCTCTCCGTAGACGCGCCAGGCTTCGTCCACGCGGTAGGCGATGCCGAGGCTCACGGTATTGCGCGCGTAATCGAGACGGGTCTTGTTCTCGCGCTCCTCGTATTCGTCTCCCAGGTGCGATGTCAGGTGCCAGGGATGCACCTTCACGGCCAGGGGCCCGCGCGAGTAGACCAGTGGGAAGCCGATAGTGAAGTCCATGCCGTCCATGTCCAGGGACTCGTGGGAGTCGAAGCGTGAGAACACCCCGGTGTCGAACCCGATTTCGAAGGCGTCACCTTCGGCCTCGCGGGTCACGCGGTAGAACGATCCCTCCGCGCCGAAGGTGTTCTCGATCTTGTTGTTGAGGCCACTCTTGAGGGCAACCTGGTAGCGCGATCCCAACGACGGGCAACGGGGATCTGCAAAGGGATGGGGATAGAGCGGGTCTTCGGGGAACCAGGTTGCGGATGTCGTGGCGTCGTCGGGAGCCACGCAGCCCAGGAGGGTGACAGCAACCAGGATCACACCATGCTCTAGAATGGGATCCATGGGGGACACGGCATTCTCCCCCGGCCGGGGCGGCGGCGAAATACCGTGCAATCCGGACGGTGGCCGCGACGGTCAGCGGAATGGATCCGAATACTTCGGGTCCTTCACGAGCTCGTGGTCCGTGAGGGTCTTCAGGAACGCAACCAGGGCGGCCTTCTCGTTGGCGCTGAACCTGCCGCGTTGGCCTCGGGGACCCCTCGGGCCTCTTGGTCCCCTCGGTACCCCAGGACCCCTCGGTCCGCGCAGGCGACGGTCCAGGGTCGGATGTGCCTTCACCCCGTGGTCATAGTGATCGATCACGTCTTCCAGGGTGGCCAGGCGGCCGTCGTGCATGTAGGGGGCGGTGAGCTCGATGTTGCGTAAGGACGGCACCTTGAACTTGCCCTGGTCGGCGAAGCGCAGCGTGCGACCGCCGACGCCGGTGTCTTTCTTGGTGAAGTCCCCATCCAGTCCGTTGTTGGTGGGCTCGCTGCTGACGAACAGGGCGGCCTTGCCTGGTTGGAAGCGGATCCGGCCGACCATGTGGCAGGCGGCACAGTTCACGCGACGGCCACGCCGGCCCAGGAACAGCGCCTTGCCCTCGTTTTCCTGTGTCGTGAAGTTCGGGAATTCATCGGTGACCGACTCGACCTGTGCCAGACCATGGTCGAACTTCGTCCGATACGAGACGATCGAGCGCACAAACTGGGCCAGGGCGCGTGAGACCCGCTTCGAGGTAATCTCTTCGCTGCCAAAGGCCCTCTTCATGAGGTAGCGGTAGCGCGGGTCGCGCTGCAGGCTCCCGATTACCTCGTCCAGGGTCATGCCCATCTCCTTTGCGTCCTGGATCGGCATCAGCACCTGGTCCTCCAGGGTGGCTGCGCGCTCATCCCAGAAGAAACGCCCCCCCGGATGATAGCGGGCGTTGGCCAGGCCCATGGAGTTGCGGCCGGTCTTGGCGCCGGCAAAACCAATGCTCAACCGGCGCGGATCCGCGAAGCCATGCTGTTGCTGGTGGCAGGATGCGCAGCTGATGCTCTCGTTCTTCGAGAGGCGCTTGTCATAGAACAGCACGCGTCCGAGGGTGGCTCCGCGGTCCGTGACCCGGTTGTGGACGGGTGTGTTGTCCGCCCGCTGGGTTGCCAGGCCGCGGAAGTGCCGCGGCAGGGGCAGGCGCGAATAGTTGTAGGGGTGCTCTGGCAGCTCCAAGGAGAAGCGCTCGGCGAGGGTGGGCGGCACCTCGAGAGCGGTGAGATCCTGGCCTTTCAGCTCGCCGGTGGTCAGAGGCAGGGACACCAGGAGCGCGACGACCAGCACAGGGCGAACCAAGGCCAGCATGCTTCGACGTTACGCAGGCGTGTCCCGCCTCGGCACCGGCAATCGGAGAAGTTACGCCTGGGCGTTGGCGTCGTGGCTAGACTGGGGAGGTCGTGTCGAGTTTCCCCAGGTTGCTGTCCGCGGTTGCGTGGTGCCTGCTGCTACAAGCGCTCGTGGCGCAGCGAAGCGGGTCCCTGGCGGAGATCACGCCCACGGAGGCCGACCTCGGTCTCTGGCGGCAGCATCTCGAGCCCTCGGGGAGGGAGCTGCGTTGGGAGTCGATCCCGTGGCTCCCCACCCTTGCAGAGGGTCTCCTCGAGGCCGACCGCCAGGGCAAGCCACTGCTGCTCTGGACCATGAACGGCCATCCCCTCGGCTGCACTTGAAACAACGGCGTCGCGGACCGGGGGTCGCTCTGGTCCCATCGCAACCTCCTGGCGCTGGTGCAGGAGAGTTTCGTGCCGGCCACCGACGAGGTCTGGCGCCTGCAGCGCGAAGCCGATCCTGACTGCAGGCTGTTCCGTCGCATGGTGCGGGGCCACGAGCGCCCCAGCGAGGCCACCCTGCAGGGCTTCTACGTGTTCTCGAGCGGGGGCGCCTGCTTGGGAGCCGGCAACTCCCGACGGCCGGAAGCCCTGGAACGGATGCTGCGAGCGGCGTTGCAGCGCTGGGAGTCCCTTCCGGATGCGCAACGCCGCCTCCCCAAGGGCACCGACTTGAGTCCACGGCACCGCTGGGAGGACAGCTGTCCCACGGATGGGCTGGTGCTCCTGGGCGTCGTTCGCGACCTGCCCCCCGACGGGGACCCGAGCCGCAGGCGGCGGCAGCCTTTCAACCGCAATCCTGCCTGGTTCTCGAAGGCCGAGGCGCGGCAGTGGCTGCCTGGAGATCCGGTGCTCGGGGCGAAGCACGAACTGCCGCCGCTGCTGGTGGAGCGGATGGCATGCCTGCAGCTGGTGGATACGGTGCGCGGCCAGAGCCTGCCGTTCCACCAGGGCCAGGTGACGGGTTCCCACTTTGTCACCGAGGTGGTGGGCCGCGAGGGGGACAGCGTGCGTCTGCGTATCGAGGGTCGCACCCAGGCGCGCGCACCGGAGCGGTCCCTCTGCACGCGGGTCGTCGGTCTGGCCCGCTACGACCTCGCCAAGGAGCGCTTTCTGGAGTTCGAGCTGGTGGCCCTGGGGGTCCGCACCGGCGGCACCGAGTTCAATGGCCGCCGGCGGGACCCGGGGCCGTCCCGCATCGGCTTCCTGTTCCGCATCGCGCCGCCCGGATGGCGGGTGCCACCAGCCTTCGTGAACCTCTACCACGCGGACTGGGTGAAGACGCCGGAGCGCTGACCATGCAGCGTTTCTTCCCAGCAGCGCCTTCGCTTCCGGTGGCCTGCGCCCTCGCAGCGGCTGGCCTGGCTCTTGGCGGCTGGGGCTGTGTCGCCGAGGAACGGGACGACACCCCGCAGCAGAAGGGCCTCGCACCGGCCGGGGACATGTTCCTGTCGGCTCGAGAGCAGATGGTGCGGAACCAGCTCCGGGGGCGCGACATCCACCAACAGCGTGTGCTCGAGGCCATGGGCCGGGTGCCGCGGCACGTCTTCGTGCCGGCTTCCCTGCGGAACCGAGCCTACGATGACCGACCACTGCCCATCGGTCACGACCAGACGATCTCACAGCCTTACGTAGTGGCCTTCATGACCCAGGCTCTGGACCTCCGAGGGGGCGAGAAGATCCTGGAGATCGGCACCGGCTCCGGCTACCAGGCGGCGGTCCTGGGCGAGCTGGCCAGGGAGGTGTTCACCATCGAGATCGTGGATCCCCTGGCGCAGCAGGCCAAGAAGCTCCTGGCGGAGCTGGGCTATGGCAACGTCCACGTGCGCTCCGGGGACGGCTATCGCGGCTGGCCCGAGCAGGCTCCCTTCGATGCGATCATGGTCACCGCGGCGCCGGACCACGTGCCCAAGCCCCTCGTCGATCAGCTGCGGATCGGCGGCCGCATGATCCTCCCCGTGGGGGATTTCTTCCAGGAGCTGGTGTTGATACGGAAAACCGAGAACGGGGTCGTCAGGCGCTCCATCCTGCCGGTGCGGTTCGTGCCGATGACCGGCGAAGCCAGCAGACGCTGAAAGCTGCCGCGCATTCCATTAGCATTCGCGCCATGAAGACCCAGTGCATCACCACCTTTCTCCTCATGGCGCCCCTGGTCCTGGAGGGCGTCGCCCTCGGCCAGACCACGACCAAGGTCATCCCCCTGTCCAGGACTGGCACCGAAGGGAGCTCAGGCAGCGCGTTTCCCTTCGCCTACAGCACCGGCCGTACCCAGCAGATCTGGCGGGGCACGGCCCTTACCCAGACCATCGGCATCCTGAACGGGATCAGCTACCGGCGGGATGGCACCGGACAGGCGTTCAACAAGGTCGACTACTCGTCCCTGACGATTTCGATTGGGCTCACCTCCGTGACACCCCAGGGCATGTCCGCCACCTTCAGCAACAACATCACTTCGACCCTCACGACGATCATCAACGGCAAGTACAGCCTGCCCGCGAACCCCGTCCCGACGACGCCGCCTGCACCGTTCAACGTCGACGTGAACTGGAGCACGAACTTCGTGTTCGATGCCCGCAAGGGCAACGTGCTCCTGGAGTGGAACATCCCCGGGACCCCCAGCAAGCAGAACCCCTACTTCATGGACGCGGAGTCCTTCAGCGCCAGCAGCAGCAGCGGCAGCGCCGTACCGTTCGGGACCTTCGGCCAGTTCTCGGCCCAGGAGCAGGTGACGTTCTCTGCGGTACCGGACACCCTGAAGCCAGGCGGCACCCTGGACGTGAACGGCGCCTCCTTCTCGACGGCCTACACCGCCAGGTTGATCTTCGGAACGTCGAAGAGCAGCTATGGTGGTCTCACCCTACCCTACGACCTGAAGGCCATCGGGGCGCCGGGCAACACTCTTTACACCAGCATGGACATCCTGCTGCCGTTTCCGATGAACGCGGTGGGCACGATGTGGAACGCGCGCCTCGTTGCGCCGATCCCCAACGACTCCAAGCTCGCAGGGGTCACTTTCTACACGCAGTCCTACTACGCCGATGCAAAGGCGAACGCGGCCGGCCTGGTGACCTCGAACGCAATCGAGCTGAAGACGCCCGCTGCCAACCCCCAGCCCGAGACCAACATGGTGGGCTACTACGACGCCACCCAGGCCACCGGCTGGTTTGCCTTCGGATCCACCCAGCCTGGGGGACCCGTGGTGCGTTTCAAGGGCGTGCTGCCGTAGACAGCCGGCAGCCAGGCTAGCGGCCGGCCTTCCGCAAAGGCTCGTCCGGTTGCGGTGGGGGCTCCTTCTTGGAGGGTTCCTTCTTGGAGGGTTCCTTCTTGGAGGGTTCCTTCTTGGAGGGCTCCCCGTCCGTCCCGGCCTTCGCCTCTTCTTGTCCTTCCTGCTTGGTCTGCTTCTCCTTCTTTGCGGCGGCCTTCTCTTTCGCGGCGGCCTTCTTGGCTTCGACCTTCGCCTTCGCGGCCTCCAAAGCCCGGGCCATGGCCGCAGCCGCCCGGGGTTCTGCGGCCTTTGCAGCTACCTTGGGGTCGGCCTCGTCCGGGTCCTTGACCTCTGGCGGGGCTGCCACCAACAGCTCCACCTTGTTGGTCTCGCCCGCCTTCGGCGTGAACTCGTGGTCGGCCAGGGTCGGGGAATTGCCGCTCGCGTTCTTGTGGAGGCGCTGGGTGTTGGTCCGCACCGCGAGCTTGGTCTCCAGCAGTGGGAGGAACAGGTTGACCTTGCGCTTGCCGTCGGCAAGGGAGACGCCCACGCCCGTGTTGGTGGGGGAGCTGCCGAAGAACATCACCGCCGACTTCGGCTTCGGATGTTGCACGTTGACCTCCAGGTGCGAGGCCACGATCCTGCCATCCTCCTTCGCCGGCTTCAGCGTGACCCGAGCCATGGTGACGGTGAGCTCCAGGTCGCTGCTGACCGTCTGGCCTGCCTCCACCTCGATGCCGTCCTCCTTCTTGAGCAAGGCGATGCCGGTCTCCAGGTCGACGACCTTCAGCTGGTGGATACCCTTGTTGACCAGCAGCTCGAAGCTGCCGTCACGCTTCGGGAGCGACCGCGCTCCCATCAACGAGCTGTCCATGCGGGCGTAGTAGTTGTAGTAGCCGGCGCCAAAGTCCGTCGCGACAACCACCAGGCGGTCGAGTGGGATCGGTGCACCGGAGACCTTCAGCTTGCCGTTGATGATGGCAGGGCGATCCTGGCTGGCGTCGAAATCCCTGGTGATGTCAGCCGCCCGCAGCCTGAGGGGGTCGATGAACAGTTCGATCGGCGGACCGCACCGGGGACCACGGGGAATCAGGATCCGCAGGTCATAGGCACCCTTGGCCAGGCCCTTGAACTCGAATCCGCCGTCCGCT
>QJVU01000549.1 GCA_003235605.1 Planctomycetota bacterium
AGGGTCAGGTCAAGAGCATCAACGGCAGTATCAGTGACGTCCAGATCCACACCATCGTGCAGTCGTTCCCGTGATCGTTTCCCACAGCGTGTTTGCCATGGTCGTTTTCCGTAGTTCGTTTGCCTGGTTGGACAGGGCCCCATGACCGAACAGTCGTTTCAAGGCCACGAGACGGTCTCCATCCGTCACCTGAAGGACCATGTGGGGGAAGACGTGCTGGTCCAGGGCTGGCTCTACAACATGCGCAGCAAGGGGAAGCTGCACTTCCTGCTGGTGCGCGATGGCAGCGGCATCGTGCAGGCGGTGATGTTCAAGAACGACGTCAGCGAGGAAAGCTTCGAAGCCGCGGGCCATCTCACGCAGGAGTCGAGCCTGAGGCTGGTGGGCACTGTCAAGGAGGATGCGCGCTCACCTGGGGGGGTCGAGCTGTCCGTGAAGACCCTCGCGATTCTGCAGGTTGCGGAGCCGTATCCGATCACTCCAAAGGAGCATGGCACCGGCTTCCTCATGGAGCACCGTCACCTGTGGCTGCGTTCCAAGAAGCAGACCGCGATCCTGCACGTTCGCGACCAGGTCATCTGCGCCATTCGCGACTTCTTCCGGGAGCGCGAGTTCTACTGCGTGGATTCGCCGATGTTCACACCCAACGCGTGCGAGGGGACCACGACGCTGTTCAAGGTCGACTACTTCGGAGACGAGGCGTTCCTGACCCAGAGCGGACAGCTCTACGGTGAGGCCAGCGCGATGGCGCTGGGCAAGATCTACGTCTTTGGTCCGACGTTCCGCGCTGAGAAGAGCAAGACCCGGCGGCACCTCACGGAGTTCTGGATGGTGGAACCCGAAGCCGCGTTCTACGACCTCGACGACATCATGGTGCTTGCCGAGGACTTCGTTGCCTACATCGTCGGTCGGGTCCTGGCGGAGTGTGGTGAGGACCTCAAGACACTGGAGCGTGACACCCAGAAGCTGGAACCCGCCGCAAGCACCCCGTACCCGCGCATCACCTACGACGAGGCAGTGGGGATCCTGCACGAGGCCGGACATGGAGACTTCACCTGGGGTGGCGACTTCGGTGCACCCCACGAGACCACCCTGGGGGGCAAGTTCGACAGGCCGGTCCTGGTGCACCGCTGGCCGTCGGAGGTCAAGGCGTTCTACATGAAGCGGGATCCGCAGAACGACAAGCTCGCTCTCGGCGTGGACATGATCGCCAGCGAGGGCTATGGCGAGCTCATCGGCGGAGCCCAGCGCGAGGATGATCTCGGCGTCCTGGAGCAGCGCATCAAGGAGCATGACCTGCCGGAGGAGGCCTTCCGCTGGTTCTGCGACCTGAGGCGCTACGGCAGCGTGCCCCACGGTGGGTTCGGCCTCGGCCTCGAACGCACGTTGTCATGGATCTGTGGCGTCGAGCACCTGCGCGAGTGCATTCCTTTTCCGCGCATGCTGTACAAGATCTACCCCTGAACCCGAGGCACCGAGACACCGACGTGGACTTCGACGACCAGACCATTCCCGCAGGGCGGCCACCCGGAGGCAGGGGAGGAGACGTGGCGGCGAAGCTCGTGGTCCTGCAGGGGGACATCCGCGGCCAGATCCTGGACCTGACAGGGAGCGACCTGCGGATCGGCCGGCAGGACGACAACACCCTGGTGTTGCGCTCCGAGAAGATCAGCCGCCACCATGGTCGGATCTATCGAAACAACGAGGGCTTCTGGTTCGAGGATCTGGGTTCCTTCAACGGGTCCGCTTTGAACGGCCGCGCATTGACGCCGCAAGAGCCCCGACGGCTGCACCACCAGGACACGCTGCAGCTCTGTGACTACCAACTGCTCTTCCTGGAGCGGGGTGGCACTCTCGGCAAGCTCGACCTGTCGACGATCCACCTGGACTCCGTCAAGGTCAGGGAGGAGGCAGAGCAGGCGCTGCGGGAGTTCCTCGAAGGGTAGTACGGAGTCGGGTACGTTCTTATCGTTTCGCTCCTACCGTCTCGCCGCAAACGATAAGAACGTACCCGACTCCGTACTACCGGTGGCCCAGGGTAGTGGCGATCTTGACGTCCAGGAGGCTGTCGGCAAAGCGCTCCCGGGCGGCAAGGTAGTTCATGTCGGTGTGCTCGAACTTGAACAGCGCCGAGTCCGCGAGGCACGGGTTCAAGAGCATGAGGTCCACGTTGGGGCGCTGGCGGGCCTCCGCAAGCTGGTAATCCCAGCACAGCTCCTCCATGGCGTAGAGGGTGTGCATGAAGCGGTTGTAGAACCCGCGGGCGGTGGTCTGCATGATCTCGTTGCCGAAGTGGGTCACCACCAGGACCAGGGTGCGCTTGTCTCCGCTGCGCAGGTGATCGGCAATGGGGGAAAGGATCGGGCTCTTCTCGACCAGGCCGCCGTCGTAGTAGCAGTTTCCCAGGTCGTCGCCCGGGCGCGGGATCACTACCCCCGGGATGCTCATGCTCGAGAAGATCGCCGGCAGGAGCTGGCCGCGGCGGAAGATCTTGCGACTGGCTCGCCCGTCATCCGTGC
>QJVU01000398.1 GCA_003235605.1 Planctomycetota bacterium
GTCGGCGAGGAGGCCGGTGTTGTCGTTTCCCCCGAACAGCACGACGCGCTGGCGGGCGAGGTCGTAGGCCAGCGCGTGGTCCAGGCGTGGGCTCGGGCTGTTGGTGGGCGAGCGCTGTGTCCAGTTGCTGCCGTCCCATTCCCAGGTGTCGGAGACACGGCGGGTGGCGTCGAACCCGCCGAACAGGACCACCCGTTGACGGACGAAGTCGTAGGCCATGGCGTGGTTGACACGTGCGCTCGGGCCGGTAGCCGGCGAGCGCTGTGTCCAGTTGCTGCCATCCCATTCCCAGGTGTCGGAGACGTGGCCGGTGGCGTCGAACCCGCCGAACAGGACAACGCGCTGGCGGGCGACGTCGTAGGCCAGGGCGTGGTCGAAGCGTGGGCTCGGGCTGTTGGTTGGGGAGCGCTTTGTCCAGCTGCTGCCATCCCACTCCCAGGTGTCGGCGCGGAGGCTGCGGTTGCGGTCGCTCCCCCCGAACAGGACGACGCACTGGCGGACTACGTCGTAGGCCATTGCGGCGCCAAACAGCGCGCCCGGGCCGGTAGCCGACGAGCGCTCCGTCCAGTTGTTGCCGTCCCACTCCCAGGTCCCGCTACCGTCGTCTCCGAGCAGGACGACCCGCTGCCGGGCGAAGTCGTAGGCCATGGCATGACCAGAGCTCCCCCCCGGCTCTCGCCTCGCCCTCGTCCAGTCCGGCGGCGCCTGTCCCGCGACCTCGCCGCCGATCAGTGCCAGCGACGACACCAGGAGGAGAGCGCCCACCGACCCGAGACCGGCAGCACGGGGACGGGAGCGACGGGCAGACTGCATGGTCTGCATGGTATCGACTGCGTTCGTGGTGGTGCTTCTCGGGGCGTCGTTCAATCCCGCATGCTAGGCAGGAAGCGGTGCTGCCTCAAGTTGCCCGCCCGCGGCCCCCTACTGGACCGTCATTGCCAGGCCGTTGGTGAACACCACGGGGAGGGGATTGCCGGAATCCGGATCGACTACCAGAAGCTGGGCGCGGAGGAACAGCCCCTTCAGGCTGCTGCTGTTGGGGATCGGCGCCGCCAGGGTGAAGGTGCCGTTGGCCATGGCGCGGTTCTGGGAGGTGTTGCTGCCGGTGGTGGCGAAGGGCAGCTGCAGCGGCGAGAAGTCGGTGTTCAGGAAGCACCGCGGCGCGCCGAGGCTTGCCGCGGAGACCGGCGTGAACGTCTGCTGAACACCGAACACCAGCAGGCATTTCTGGCCTGGCGGGAGGCCGAAACCCTCGAGGCGGAAGGCCTGGCCCACGGTCGGGGTCAGCGGCGCGCCGAGCACGCCGACGTTGCCATTGCCATCCGCACATCCGGTGCCCACCGCCTGCACCGCTTTGGCGTTGACGTAGAGACGCACCGGCGTGCTGAAGGTGTTGAGCGGGCTGTTGCCGTGCCATGCCCACTGGTCGTTGGTGTTCTGGTTGTTGCCGTCCACGGTGTTCACCACCGTCCACAGGTCGACCCTGCCCGGCGTCGTCGGTGCTGTGTAACCGAAGTTCCAGTACCGCTGCGCGTTGAACGGGTTGGTGTGGGTGATCCACGTGCCCGAGCTCGTGACCTGGGACGTGGAGCCGGCGGCAAACGTCCCGGCGCTGACGTCGGCCACGAAGCCACCCCCCAGACCCAGGGTCGGGTGCTTGGGTGCCCCGCCGGTGGACGTGACCGTGATCGAGATCTTCTGCCCCGAAGACAGGACCCGGAGCGTGGGCACCACGAACACGCTGGGCCCACCCGGGAACGGTGCGTGGCAGTAACCGCAGGAGGGGCCCACCCGGGCATAGGCCGAGGGTGGCGACGGCTGTAGCACGCCCTTGGCGTGGGACCGGGCGCTGTCCATCAGGACGACTGCCGCCGGGATGGTGGCACAGAGCCACAGCAGCGGGGACAAGGTGCTTCTCATCAGTTGTGCGTCGTTCTCGCTGCCTACGGAAGGGGCAAGAAAGGCCGGGACCAGAGAGTGTCATTGCCGGCACCCAGGCGCAAGTCCCCAGGAACCCTGGGTCCACGGTCTCGCGGCGGGATTCCTGGGTTCAGAGGCCGGCATCCCGTAGAAGAGTAGGAGACAGGAGATACGCCATGCCGCAGCAGCAGAAGGTGATCGCCGTGATCGGTGCCGGTGCCTGCGACGAGGCCACGTTCCAGGCTGCCCGCCAGGTGGGGGAGCTCTTGGCCCGGGCCGGTTGCATCGTCGTCAACGGCGGCCTCTCGGGAGTGATGGATGCCGCCTCCCAGGGAGCCCGGGAAGCCGGCGGCCTGGTGGTGGGCATTCTCCCCGGCGCCGACCCCGCCGACGCCAACAGCTTCGTGTCCCTAGCGGTCGCCACCGGCATGGGGGACGCCCGCAACGCCATCCTGGCCAACACCGCCGAAGGCTTTGTTGCAGTGGCCGGCGCTCTGGGCACCCTGACGGAGATCGCGTTCGCAACCAAGCGTGGCAAGCCGGTGGTGAGCCTGGGCTCCTGGGATGTGTTGCCGGAGGTGCACCAGGCGGCGACACCCGAGGAGGCCGTGGAATGGATCCTGGCCAGGGTGTCATGAGTGGCGGCGTGTCATGAGCGACGAGGTGTCATGAGCGACGAGTGACATGAGCAAGGTCGACCAGTTCGAGAGCAGGTTCCGGGCGGCGGTGAAGGAGGTGTACCGGTACCGGCCCCCGGAGCTCTCGAAGGTCCTGGTGATCACCGACCTGGACCGGGAGGCAGCAACGACGTTTGCCGACGGCTGTCGGAGGTTCCTGGACGTCCTCGCGGCAGCACGGTGGCACACCGTGAGCGGCGAGAGCTTTCGCAACGTCGCCGAGCTGCTGAACCTCGTCGTCGAGCACGACCCCGACCTGATCTGCACCTATCGCCACCTGCACAGCAACGCCTGGAAGTGGCCCCACAGCCTGGGGGAGCACGTGGATGTCCTGACCCAGGTGACCAGCTGTCCGGTCATGGTGGTGCCGCATCCGGCCCGCGGCGGCGCCCTGGAACACGCCCAACAGGACACCGACCGGGTAATGGCCATCACCGACCATCTCACCGGCGACGATCGCCTGGTGAGCTTCGCGGCGCGGCTCACCACCCCCAGGGGCACGCTCTACCTCAGCCACGTGGAGGACGAGGCCGTGTTCGAGCGCTACATGGACGTGATCGCGAAGATCCCGCAGATCGACACCGAGACCGCGAGGGAGACCGTCAAAGGGCAGCTGCTCAAGGAGCCCCTGGAATACATCGAGTCCTGTGCGGAAGTGCTGGCCCGAGACGCCGGGGACCTTTCCCTCACCGTGGAGCCGGTGGTGACGATGGGTCACCGTCTGAGCGAGTACGAGCGGCTGATCCGGGCCCACGAGGTGGATCTCCTGGTGATGAACACCAAGGACAAAGACCAGCTCGCCATGCACGGCCTGGCCTATCCCCTGGCCGTGGATCTGCGCACGATCCCCCTGCTGATGCTGTAGATGCTGGCGTCTGGCGAAGTACCCCTCGGCGTCACGCTGCTGTTCGCCGGACTCCTCCTCCTGATGATCCTGTGCCTGGCTCTGGAGGAGAAGCTGCATGCCAAGAAGTCGGTGATCGTCGCCGTGTTCGCGGCGTTGGCGCTGTTCCTGGGGGATGCCCTGCAGCACCTGCCCCGTGCCGACGTCGTCATCGGCGGCCACCAGGTTCATCTGCCGATCTACATCCCGGGCATCGACTGGAACGTCATCGCAATCATCCTCGGCGCCAGCCTGTTCGTGGATGTGACCTCCAAGAGCGGGCTGTTCACCTGGATCGCCATCAAGCTGACCAAGGCCTCCGGCGGGGATCCGCGGCGGCTGCTGTTGTTCTACAGCATCATGACGGTGGCGTTCTCCGCGGTGCTCAACAACGTCACCGCGATGATCATCGTCGGCTCCCTGACCGCGGTCTCTCTCGACAAGCTGGGAAAGAGCGACAAGCTGCTGGGGTTCCTGCTCATCGAGGGCCTGCTCACCAACATCGGCGGCCTCCTCACCCTGATCAGCTCGGTGCCCAACATCCTCGTGGGCACCGCTGCGGGCATCAGCTTCGTGAAGTTCTTCCTGGTGGCGAGCCCCTATGTACTGGTGGCGACGGTGGCCACTGTCTGGCTGGGGGCAAGGATGTTCGACATCCGCTCCCTGGCCAGCGAGGTCGAGCGGGACAGCGCCAGGGGCCTGGTCTCGTCCTTCGACGAGAACGATGGCATCGAGAGCCGGTTCTTCTTCTGGTTCGGCGCGGTGATGCTGGTCGGGTTCATCGGGGTGATTGCCGGTGCCAATGTCCTGCCGGTGATCCGGGACCTGGAGATGGGCTATGTCGCGATGGCCTTTGGTCTGATCATGCTGATTCGATACCGCGCGGTCGCGGACCGCTTCTATCAGGCCATCGACTGGGACCTGCTGGCGTTCTTCGCCTTCCTGTTCGTGGTCATCCAAGTCATGGAGCACGTCCGGGTCCTGCACCTGGTCGGCAAGGGCCTGGGAGGCATCGTCGGGCTCGGTCCCCTGTGGGGGTCGGGGTCGATCCTGGTGGCGTCGGCCGCCGCCAGCTCGGTGACCGACAACATCCCCTTGGCTGCCATGCTCGCGAAGATCCTCGCTGCGGACCCCGTCATCGGCAGCGACGCTGCCTCACCGTTCTGGTGGTCGGTGATCTTCGGCGCCAACCTCGGCGGCAACTTGACCCCGATCGGCTCGGCCTCGACCCTGGTGGCGGTCACGATCATCCACAAGCACGAGCTGAAGCTGAGCTTTGTCGGCTTCGTGAAGGTCGCGCTGCCCTTCAGCATCCTGCAGATCCTGTTGGCGGCCATGTACGTGTTGGTGTTCCTGCGGTAGCCCCGTCTGCGCCTTGCGGCGGTCGCGGCTTCACTCCATGCACGGGGTCACGGGGGCCGGAGTCTCGCGATCTGTAGTAGCATGGCTCCGTCCAAGGAGTGAGCCATGTGTCACACAGCCCCAGTCTTGCTGCTGCTCTGCCTCGCCGCCTCTCTGCCTGCCCAGCGGACGTTCGTCATCGACGTGCAGAACGGACTCGGGACCGACTACACGACGGTCGCGGCAGGGATCGGCGCGGCGCAGGACGGTGATCGCCTGCTGATCCGGTCCGGGACGTATGAGTGCCCGGCAAGCATCGCGAAGGCGATCACGCTGCAAGGCACGGGTACCGTCGTCCTGCAAACCACGAAGACGCTGCTCCTCTTCCACCAGCCGATCCAGATCCACTCGATAGGGGCAGGCAGGACGTTTGCGTTCCGGGATCTGGAGATCACCACCGGTCCGGCCGTCGGTCCTGGTGTCGTGCACGTGGTGGGAACCGCCGGCGCCGTCATCTTGGACCGGGTCAAGATACAGTTCGTCAGCAACCGGATATCCGCAGTGCATGCAGAACGCGCCCAGCACGTCGTCCTGCGCGACTGCAACCTCGTTTCGAGCGTGACGGGAACCGGAGCACGGATCCTGGTCGAGGGCGGCACGTTCTCCGGTCAGCCGGGGGATGACTTCCTGCTCGGCACCCCCGCGTTTGCCGTCCAGGACGGCGAGCTGAGTCTCGCAGAGGTTCGAGCCACGGGCGGCAACGGGGCACAGTTCCATACCCGACGAGATCCCGCCCCGGCCGTCGTCGCGGGCAACTCGCGCGTGCTGGTCCGGGGGAAGGGCACCACGCTGGCCGCGGGGCAGAACTACGGCGTCGCAGAAGCCGTCCGGGGCGACGCCACCTCGACGCTGCTGCTGGATTCGAATGCCACGCTGGCCCCCACTACCACGACGACACCGCGCTTCACGGGGTTCAAGACACGGCTGGAGAAGCTCCTGCCAGTGTTCCGATCGGCGAACACGCCGGTCACGGGCCAGCGGTTCGAGTGTGTCTTGCGGGGCCACGCGAGCGCGGCCTACATCGTGCTGCTCGGCCTGCCCGGTTCCGGCGCGGTGTTGTTGCCACTCAACGAGTCGTTCCTGTTGACGCCGTCGCTCCTCGCCGTGCTCTGGTCGGGCACCTTGCCTTCTGGGCCTTCTGGCGGCGAGCAGAACCTCGCCCTGCAACTCTCGAGCAATGCGAAGTGGGCGCACTGGAACTTCGCGATCCAGGGTGCGACGGCCCACCAGGGCGTGCTCGACTTGACGAATGCCCTGATCCTGGGGCCGCGGTGACTCCGGCGGTCCCGGCTGCGCCGCCCCGGCTGCGTCGCCCCGGCTGTTGCGGATCCCGTGGGCAAGTGTGTATGTCCCGGTGTGCCTGCGGTAGCCTGCCCCTCTACCCATGAGGCTGGTGCGGTTGTGGCTGTTGTGGATCGTGTTGCTGGCGCTGCTGCTGGCGGCATTGCTGGGCGGACCCCTCGGGCTCTGGGGGGGCGGAGGATCGGACCAGTCCGGCGAGCACAGGCCCGGCGACACCAAGCCCGGCGACACCAAGCCCGGCGACACCAAGCCCGGCGACACCAAGCCCGGCGACACCAAGGCCGGCGACGTGGATCGTGCGTTGGGGCGAATGACCGCCGTGGACGAGGCCCTCGCCGAGGGCCAACTGGGTCGGACCTTCGACCTGCTGCAGGCCGGTGAACGCATCGGCGTGCCTGCGTCGTTGCAGAGGCGCTGGTCCGAGGCCCGGCGGCAAGCGGACATTGCCCTGGCGCAGTGCCTGCAGCAGTTGGTCCAGGAGGTGAGAAGCGGGCAGATCCTGGCGGCGCGCTCGCGACTGGCGCAGCTCACGGAAGGGGCGAACCCGCGGGTGGCCGAGCGCCTGGCCCGCATGGGTCGCGACCAGGGATGGCCGCCTTCGCCGGACCCGGTGCGCGGCGCACAGCCTGACGGGGAGGTCGTGGCCGCTGCCAAGGAGCTGACACGCCACCGCCGGGTCCGGGTGGCCCATCGCGGCAGCGTGATCGACGTTCCGGTGTGGCAGTCCAACGATCAGAACGTGACCGTGCGGCTCCAGGATGAGAGCGGAGTGGCTTTCCCGGTCTACCATCGTGCGGCGGTCGAGCCGGTGGACCCGACCTTCGATGAAGCCCTGGAGCAGGCGCGGATCTGCCACTGCGCTGGCGACGCCCTTTGTGCTTGGCTGTGGCTCTGCCACTGCCTGGGACGGCCGGGGGCGACGCAACACGCGAAGGAGTTGGCAGCGCTGCGCCAGCTGCTGCGCTAGCAGCCGGACTTGCAAGCGGAGATGACGGACACGGTCAGCGTGACCGGACGGTCAGAATGCCCCGTACGGCAGATGTCCCGCGGGGCGATGTGACCCCTAGCCCTGGACGGTGATGGTCATCGTGTAGGCGACGCGGGAAGAGGAATTCCCGTCGTGCACCTTGAAGAGGAAGCTGTCCTGGCCTTTGCCGCCGTGCGTCTTTGCCGGGATGAATGCGAACTTGCCGGCGTCGATGTCCGCCTTCGCGATCCTTTGTCCCATGGCGACATCGCCGTGGTCGAAACGGAGCTTCCCATCACTGCAGAGGGCGATGATCTCCACATGATTCAGCTCATGACCCTCCGCCTCGACGAAGTTGAAGTCGGAGGCGGCAAACGTGTAGGCGGCCTTCGCAGGAACGACAACGCTGCTGTTGGCCGCTGCGGGCAGCTGGGGCTTGGCCGCCGGCGGCGCAGGAGCCGGCTCGTCTTGCGGTTCCGACACCGGGTCCTCTTGCTCTTCGGACTCCGCGTTGATCTCCCCGTCGGAGTCCACGTTGGTTTCTCCGTCGGACGCCCCGTCGGACTCCTCTTCGGACTCCGTCAGCCGCTCGAAGTCGTCGAACTCCCCGAGGTCTTCCAGTTCCTTCAGGTCCTCCGGGTTGTCCAGTTCCTTGACCGGGATAACAGGCGGGTCATCTGCCGTCCGACGGGACTCGGAACGGGGCGAGTTCGGCGGGCTTGACGGGCTCGCCTGACTCGCCTGGGCCTTTGGTCGGGTGCGGGTCGCAGCAGCCGACGCCGGGGAGCGCTGGGGCGGCGGTGGAGGTGGGAGGGGCTTGGCAGGACTCGGCGCGCCGACTCCTCGCTCCTTCTGTTCCCGGCCCCAACGAATCCAGTCCAGGGCGCTCTTGGGTTTGTCGTCCAACTTTGACTCGTTCCTCCCCTGAAGCGGGCAGCGGCGTCCGCCCGCCATACCGTCCCTTATTTCGGCCAACCCCTGCCGTTTCCTGTGTGAAGTTGGCCGACGCCCCCGGCGAGGCCGCACGCGCCCCCGGCAAGGCCCGGAGCGGCCACGAGGCAGTGTCTCGAAACGG
>QJVU01000159.1 GCA_003235605.1 Planctomycetota bacterium
GGGGTGAGCGGTTGGGCGTTCGCGAAAGGGCTCTCGTCCATCTGGCTGTTCCCCGCCTGTGTGGGCGGCTTCGCCATCAATTGGTACATCGTCGCGCCGCGTCTGCGGCGCGAGAGCAGCGCTGCGGGGTCTCTCACCCTGACCGAGGTGCTGGCCGGCACCCCGGGTCCCGGGCACCAGCGCGGCCGACGCGCCGTGGTGTGGGTGGCCTCGGGGATCACCCTCCTGGCGCTGACGGCCTACGTGGCTGCCCAGTTCAACGGCGCCGCCAAGAGCTTCCTCGTTTGCTTCCAACACACCCTTCCCATGAGCCGCGAGACCGCCATCCTGGTGGGCTCCCTGATCGTCGTGGCCTACACCATGTTGGGCGGCTTCTGGGCGGTGAGCCTCACAGACACCCTGCAGGGGATCCTGATGGCGGCAACGGCCGTGGTGCTGCCGATCACTGCGCTCCTCCATGTGGGCGGCTTCGGCGCGCTCTGGAGCGGGCTCGCCACCGCCGACCCCGCCTATCTCAGTCTCACCCACGACGCCACGGGAGTCGCGGGCTTGGCCCTGCTCATGGGCTGGCTCTGCATCCCCCTCGGCTATCCAGGTCAGCCCCACGTGGTCAATCGCTTCATGGCCCTGGGCAGCGACGGGGACGTCCTCGTCGCGCGGCGCTATGCCATGACTTGGGCGGTCCTCGTCTATGCCGGCATGATCCTCCTCGGCCTCTGCGGCCACGTGCTGCTGCAGGAGAAACCCGCCGACAACGAAGCCATGTTCTTCGCCCTCGCCCAGGAGCTCTGCCACCCGGTCCTCACCGGCGTGATGCTGGCCGCCGTCCTCTCGGCCATCATGTCCACCGCGGACAGCCAGCTGCTGGTGGCCGCCTCCACAGTGAGCCATGACCTGGCGCGGGGGCGGAGCGAGAAGACCAACCTCCTCCAGGACCGTCTGGTGATCCTGGCCCTCAGCGCCAGCGCCATCCTCATCGCCCTCTGGGGACCCGAGCGAATCTTCCAGCAGGTGCTCTCCGCATGGACCGCCATGGGCGCGGCCTTCGCGCCACCGCTGTTCTGGATCCTCTGGCGGGGTCCCCTGGCCCCGGTGCAGACCCTCGCGACCATGGCCGTGGGTTTCAGCAGCGCCGTGGTCATCTACAACACCGGATACTGGGCCGGCGTCTGGCAGGCCGTGCCCTACCTGCTGAGCACCCTGGTCATGGTGTCGGTGGCGGGGTTCCGCCGGCAGTAGCCCCTTCGCAAGGGCGCTGCGTGGACCGGGCCCGTCCCCGGGGTAGACTCTGGCATGCATCCAGGCAACGGCGAGGACACTTCGGGCGGGGGCGGTGCCTGGGCAAGGAACCCCTCCTTCATCCCGGCAGCGTTGTTGGCGGTTGCCCTCCTGGTTCCCTACATCCAGCTCCTGGCGGTGCACTGGTTCTCCGCCTCCGACCACGCCATGGCCAGCCTGCTGGCCATGGGCGCCGCCATCACGATCGGCGCCTTGGAGCCGCCTGGCACCCCTTCGGGTCCCCGGCGCCTGGGCCTCGGCCTCGCGCTCCTGACCGTTTGCACCCTGGCCTATGCCCTCTCCCTCACGGTCCTGACCCGTCGCACCCTCGTGGGCTTCACCGCCACCGGCATCGTGGCCTGCCTCTGCTACCTCCGCTGTGGCTCCCAGGGCCTCAAGCGCTGGCGCTTCCCATTGCTCCTCGCGCTCCTGGCGGTGCCCGCTCCCGGACGCCTCCTGGAAACCCTCGGCTACCACCTGGTCGGTCTGGCCAGCTCGCTCGGAGCACTGGTGCTGTCGTGGCTGCTGGCGGGCGTCACCCGCGAGGGCGGCGTGATCCAGATCGCCGGCCACGGCGCCGTGGAGGTGGTGTCAGACTGCAACGGTCTCGCCGGCGTGCTGCTGTTCCTGCCCATTGCCGTCACCATCGTCTACTTCCAGCCGCACCTCTCCCTGCTTGCCAAGGCCGCCATCCTCTTGCTGTCGGTGCCCCTTGCCCTGTTCGGCAACCTGGTTCGCATCGTCGCCACCGGCGTGCTGCAGGTTCACCACGCCGACCTCAACCGCTCTGAGGCCTTCCACCAGTTTCTGGGGTTCCTGTCCCTCGGACTGGCGCTGTTGATCCTCCTCGCCCTGCCTCGAGTTGCGGGCACCTCCCGGAAGGCGGAGGCCACGTCGTGACGGGCCTCGGCAACCAGAAAGGGCACTGGATCCTGGTGGGAATCCTGGGGGTCGGCAACCTGCTGGTGTGGGGGGATCGACTGGTCATCGCCGCGATGCCGATGTCTTTCGATTTCAGGTACTTCGAGAGGGAGGTTCACCGGGCTTGGAGCCAAAGCAAGCTCCGCAGCCAGCCCTTCGCGCCGAACCGGATGATCCCCGAGAGCCACCTCCACCTGCGCACGGAAGCCGACGAGGATGCTCTCTACTCGATCTACGTGGGGCACTACCCCCGCCTGGGGATCTTCGAGACCGAACCCCACGACCCGCAGGTCTGCTATCAGGCGACGGGCT
>QJVU01000412.1 GCA_003235605.1 Planctomycetota bacterium
ACGGCATCCGCACTGTTGTCAGCCTCCTGCCTCCGGACACCCCGGGTCTCGAGGAGCAGCTGAGCCAGCAGGCCGAGATCTGCAAGAAGGCTGGCGTGCGACGCATCCAGATCCCCATGAAAGGCGACACGCCCCCGACGGCAGGTCAGCTCGCACAGTGGCTGGAGCTGCTGGACAGCGACCAGGAGCACCCCATCCTCGTCCATTGCAAGGACGGCGCCATCCGCAGTGGGATGATGTCCGCTGTCTACCAGATCGAATACAAGGGTGTTGGCAACCGGGAGGTCCTCGCTCAGTTGCCGACCTTCGGCCATGACCTGGACGTCCGGCGGCGAGAGCCGGTGCGCCAGTTCATCCTGGACTACACACCGCGCAGCCAGAGGAAGCGTTAGCCCTTGACGCGGTTCGGCAAGAGCTGCGTCCTCGTCGCCATCAGCCCTGGCGATCTTCTGCCTTGCCCGCCTCGCGTTGTTCCTGTTCCACCACGACAGCTTCGGCATCCAGGCCATTCTGAGCGGCATCCCACCGCAGCCAGCTGATCCGCGCCAATCGGTGGGCGCCCGCCGCCCACTGAGGGGCGGTTTGCGCGACACGGAGCTGCCCGACTCAGAGCCGCCCGACTCAGAACCGCACCGTGAACGCGAGGTGCACGCCACGCAGCCGGTTGTGGACGATGTCCTCGTCGATGTCACCCCTGTTCTCCTCGAGGTGCAGATGGAGCAGGTCGTAGCCCACGCCCAGGGACCAGCTCTTCCCGGGCGACCAGCTCTCCCCCAGGAGCCGCGCCTCTCCCCCGAACTGGAGGGGCTTGCGGATCGAGGTGTCGCCGTTCTTGAAGGGCAGGTAGAACCCTCCGGCGTAGGCCTGGAGCTCCAGCCACTCCACCGGCCGGGTCACGAGCGCGATCTGCGGTGAAGGGTAGACGCCGCTCAGGCGGGTGCCGCCGAAACCCAGGTCGGCGTCGAACACCATGTACTGCACCGCCAGGCCCGCATCGAACCAGACGTTCTCCTGCAGGTCGAAGCGGTGGCGCCAGTCGAGGGCCCAGAAGTCCCAG
The DNA here is from genome assembly GCA_003235605.1 of Planctomycetota bacterium. The sequence goes on from QJVU01000412.1 coordinate 1,058, forward strand.
GTGACGTGGGAGTCGGCCAGGGTCCCGGCAGGCAACACGAGGCCCGAGAAGTTCTTCTCCACCGGCAGCTGATCGGTGCCTTCGGCGCGCAGGTGCCAGTACGAGAGTGTGAACCTCTCCCTGTCCACCAGCATCCGGGCGCTGCCCCCAGGGGAGAACTCCCAGTCCTCCAGGTCCAGCTCCCGGCTGAAGATGCTGGTCCCCTTGAGGTTGACCTCGCCGTCGCGGACACGGAACTTCGGCGTGATCATCATCGGCCGTGCCTCGATCTCGAATCGGATCGCAGGCTCCTCGCGGATCGGCGCCTGGGGCAACGGCGCCTGGGGCAGTGGTGCTTGAGGCAGCGATGCCTGGGGCAGTGGTGCCTGGGGCAGTGGTGCCTGAGGCAGCGCGGCCTGGGGCAGCGGTGCACCCGGGAGCCCGTCACCCAGACCCAACGCAGCGGCCAGCATCCAGAGCGCCAGCAGGTGTCCTGACGGAGCCAGAGGGGCGCGGCCCATGACGCTAGCAATGCCCGGCTCTTGGCCCATGATCCTCCGACTCGATGGTCACTTCCGGTGCTGCGGTCACTTCCGGTGCTGCCGTCGAGCCACCGTAGCCGACTCGCAAGCAGGGTTCGGGTTAAACCTCCTTCACGTGCCGCCGGGCCACTTCGGAGCGGTCTGCCGGGGGGCCGCGGCAAGCTCTCCCGCTAGCATGACGTCCTTCGTGCCGGAGACCTCAACGCATGCCCGCGACATCAAGATCTTGATCGGAGCGACGATCGCAACCGCCGCATTCCGCCTCGTCCTGGCGGCCACGCTGCCTTTGATGCGGGTCGAAACCTACTACTGGACCTGGTCCCGCGAGCTTGCCTGGGGCTACCACGACCACCCGCCGGGAATCGCCGTGCTGCTGCGCGCGGTGGCTCCGCTCCTTGGCGACTCCGCGCTCGGCATTCGCCTCGGCCCCTGGCTGCTCACGACGATCGGCATGGTGGCATTCTGGATGCTCTGCCGCCGGCTCGTGGGTCCGCGAGCATCACTGTGGAGCGCGGTCGCCGTAGGTATCGCACCCTTCTGGAGTCCGTTCGGGGTCCTGGCCTCGCCCGACGCACCGCTCATGTTCTCCTGGACGTTGGCACTGTTTCTCGTCCACCTGGCGTGGTCACGGCGCTCGCTGCTGGCCTGGGCTGCGGCGGGAGCGTGCGCCGGCCTCGCGATCCTCTCGAAGTACACCGGGTTCCTGCTGTTTCCGGCGATCCTCGCGTTCCTTGTGCTGGGTCGGACGCGCATCGGCGCAGGCCCGTGCGTCGCCGCGGTGATCGCGCTGGCGCTCCTGGCCCCGAACATCCTCTGGAACTCGCATCATGGCGGCTCGACGCTCCTCATCCCCTTCCGCCACGGGGTCTCCGCCAGCGGGGCGCTGACACACGTTCCCCTCTTCCTGACGTTGCCGCTCCTGCTCCTCACGC